>JAYUYI010000119.1:0-5307 GCA_043752545.1 Thermoleptolyngbya sp. | reverse complement strand
CAGTGTCCCACCTAAAACATTACTGGCTTGTGTTGTGGTTTGTGTCATAGCCCTTTTATCTCCCAAATGCCCTTTACTCCTAGTTTAGAGGGTGAGCTGTAAGATTTTGACCTCAGGGAGGATAGGCGCTGTCGTCTACAATTGAGATCATGCTCTCACGCTATTTATTAGAGCCTTAACCATGTCTCAACCCAACCGCCAGTGGGATGCAGGACGGTTCCTTCAAACTCTCACGTATTTTGAAACGATTCCTGTTGTTAGCTGCCTAAAAAAAATGATATTTGGCTCGTCACCGTCGCCTGCACCGCAACCTCAAGCCGGGATCATTTTTGACTTTAGCCAGCCCAGTGCGGCGCTGGAGCAAACCTGGGGGGCGCTGGATGACGTGGTGATGGGAGGGGTGAGCGCCAGTTCGTTGCGATCGCAGCCCGATTCGGCGCTGTTTACAGGCTATGTGTCTACCGATAACTCGGGCGGGTTTGCGTCGGTGCGGACGCGCAATTTTGAGCCGCCGCTGGATCTGTCGGCCTATGGCGGGTTTGAGCTGCGGGTGAATGGGGACGGGCAGCGCTATAAGTTTTTGGTGCGCGATGAGGATTCGTGGGACAGTGTGGCGTTTGCGGCGTCGTTTGATACGGTGGCGAATGAATGGATTACGGTGCGCCTGCCGTTTGCCGAACTGGTGCCTGTGTTCCGCGCCAAAACGGTGCCCAACAGCCGACCGCTGAATGCAGCACGGGTGCGATCGCTGCAATTGATGCTGAGTAAGTTTGAATATGACGGGGCGCTAAACCCCCGGTTTGCAGCAGGAGAATTTCGGCTGAATCTGGGGGCGATCGCCGTCTACTAGCCACCCACGACCCTACAGCTCTAGTTTCTGCCGAATTACCGCTTCTGAGTCGCGAAACCCAACTAGTACAGCGGCTCCGTCTTTCACAAACAGGGGACGCTTCAGCAGCATCGCGTCATGTGCAAAGGCTTCCACCCATTGAGCATCGGTCCAGTCATCTTTCTGGCTGCCCAGGGCGCGATAGGACTGGCCAGAGGTATTGCGCATGGGTTTTGCCCCCAGAGCCTCCACCCATGTCTGAACCACTTTTTTGGTAGGAGGATGATCTTTGGTGTTGACAAACTCATACTCAACCCCGCGATTATCGAGCCAGGTCAATGCTTTTTTGCATGTCCCACAATTGGGAATGCCATACACTTGAATTACCATTCGTTCCTCATCCATATACCAATTGCATTTACTGCTTTTCCCCTGGTTGACTGACAAATCTTTTACCCCTCATCCCCCCGCCCCTTCTCCCACAAGAGGAGAAGGGGAGCTAGAGGTAAAGTCTTGGCTCGAAGCCCCTCTCCCGCTCTGGGAGAGGGGTTGGGGTGAGGGGGATCGGAGGTTTGTCAGTCAATCAGGCTTTTCCCATTGCTGTTTCATCCGCTCGACTCGCTCTAACAAGCTTTCATTCGACAGCCGCGAATTGAGCCGTTCTACTAATAACGGAAACGCGAAGGGAGACGGACGTTTAGTTACTTGCCAGACTAGGGTCAGCTGACGCAGGCGATCGAGGGTTTTGGCTAGCCGATGGGTTTCCAATTGCTCGTCTAACACCTCAGTTTCGGCTTGCTTTAATAATAAGTTATTGGGTTCATATTTTGAGAATACCTCAAAAATGAGAGACGAACTAACCTGCAACTGACTGACCGTTTTTTTGGCTGAGGGATACCCTCTAAATACTAAGCCGGCAATTTGGGCAATGCTGCGAAATTTACGGGCGGTTAATTCTGAAAGATTGAGGCTGGCTTTGATGTCGTCGTAGAGGTGTTCTAGGCTAAAGAATTCCGGGGAAAATAAGTCTTTAAAAGGATACTCTTTGGGCGCTAAAATCTCAAAGCCATAGTCGTTGACTGACACAGTGAAGGTGGCCTGCTTTTGTTTGGCAAACCGATAGCTCCACAAAAAGCCTAGACCTTCATGCACAAATCGCCCTTCAAACGGGAACACATATAGATGCTGCCCTTCGCGGGTTTTGCAGATTTCTATTAATAATTGCTGGGAGGTGGGCAGCTGAGAAATACGGTCTTGGGCAGCCAAAATGGGCAGCAAACACTCGATTTCGGCGTTGATCTCTGGGTTGAGGGGCATATCGCCTGTCACGTTATCCAGTTCATGCCGTAGATGGGTACTGAGCGTATCTGAAATGGCCAAGGTGCCGCCGCCCCAGGTGGGGGTGACTGTGGACTTTTTGGTGCTGCTTTTAACATAGGCCACCATGTCTTTAATCATGAAAAACTCCAATTGCCGCCCCGCAAAAAAGAAGACATCGCCCTTTTTTAATTTTGAAACAAAGTTCTCTTCAACGGTGCCGATCTTTTTGCGATTCGTATATTGGATTTGTACGGCTTGGTTCGAGGTAATCGTGCCAATTCCCATCCGATGCATGCGGGCAATTTGGCTATCCGTAACTTTGTAAATGCCCTTTTCTAGCACTACTTTTTTGTAGCGTGGATAAGCCGTCAAACATTTGCCACCTTGAGTAATAAATTCTAAAATCCAGGCAAATTCTGCATCCGTTAGGTTGGCATAGGCAACCGTTTGCCGCACGTCTCGTAAAATGGCATCTGCCTGAAACCCGCCGCCGCAGGCCAGGGTGATCAGATGCTGGATCAGGACATCATAGGGCTGATGGCGTGGTCGGCGAGTTTCCATATCACCTGCCGCCAGCCCCCTGCGAAAGGCAGAAATTTCCAGTAGTTCTAGGGCGTTGGTAGGTAGGAAGAAGATTTCGGAGGTGCCGTAGGGTACATGGGCAGAACGTCCGGCGCGTTGCAGCAGGCGAGCCAGGTTTTTGGCGCTGCCAATTTGGACAACGCGCTCGACGGGCTGAAAGTCCACGCCTAAGTCTAGCGAGGAGGTGCAGACGACCCACTTGATCTGCCCACTCTTCAATCCCGCTTCGATCGCCTCTCGTTCGCTGGCTTCAATGGAGCCGTGGTGCAGGGCAATTTTTTCGGCGGCGTCGGGCATAGCATAGAGCAGTGCCTGGTACCATTTTTCGGACTGGGCGCGGGTGTTAGTAAAAATTAGAGTCGAGATTTCGATGTCTAGCGCGGCTACCAATTTCTCGTATAGCCGCAGACCCAAGTGCCCCGCCCATGGAAAGGTATCAATGGAGTCGGGCAGGATGCTTTTAATCATGGTTTGGCGCTGGAGGTCGGACTGGATGATGACAGGTTCTGTGCCCATCCCCACCGCAACTTGAGCCGCTTCGGGGATATTGCCAAGGGTGGCGGAAATCGCCCAGGTGCGCAGCGTGGGACGCAGCGATCGCAAATGCGCTAAACACAGCTCCACCTGAGTGCCGCGTTTGGAGCTAAGCAGTTCGTGCCATTCGTCTAAAATCACGCTCTGCAATGCGTTGAACAGGTCTTTGGCGCTGGGACTAGACAGCATCACCGCCAGCGTTTCAGGTGTGGTGATCAAAATCTCTGGCATGTTTTTCAGCTGCCGGGTTTTGCGGGCGCTGCTAGTGTCGCCGGTGCGAGATTCGACCCGCAGGTTCCAGCCCATGTCGTCGATCGGGCGGCGGATGGAGCGTTCAATGTCTCGCGATAGGGCGCGCAATGGGGTGATGTAGAGCAGTTGCAGCCCCGCTTGAGGCGGCGTGTGAATGTGTTCGGCGATCGCCCCCATCACCGCTGCGTAAGTCTTCCCCGAACCCGTCGGCACCTGAACTAAGCCACTGCGTTGAGCTAGATAGGCATTCCAGGTGCTGAGCTGAAAGGGTAACGGCTGCCAACCCTGTTGCGTGAACCAAGTGAGAATGGGAGCAAGGCGGGGATCACTCACGATGATATCTGCAACCAGAGAATTAGACTATTTAGACTTTCTACCCAGTAGCCAGTAGGTATGCATCAACCCTTTGCCCTTCACTTCAAGCGGTGCTCGGGAGGCAAAGGTAAAGCGATCGCTCAATGTTTCGTAGACGGCTTCGCTGACTTGAATCCGTCCTAGTTCGCCCTGCGATTCCATCCGGCTAGCCACGTTGACCGTATCTCCCCACAGATCGTAGGTAAATTTGCGACTGCCGATGACGCCTGCGACGACAGGACCCGTATGGATGCCAATTCGCAGGCGAATCGGCTGTTTATTGCGGGTTTTGAAGCGGTTGGTGGCGCGCATCATCCCTAAAGCCATAGTGGCGATCGCCTCCACATGATCGGTGGTCTCGGTAGGCACCCCGCCTACCACCATATAGGCATCGCCAATGGTCTTAATCTTTTCTAGCTGATAGCGGTCTGCCAGCTTATCGAACACGGAAAACACGCGATTCAATAGCCCAACTAATTCTACGGGGGCAATATGAGAAGACAAACCCGTGAAGTTCACAATGTCGGCAAATAAGACCGTAGCAGCGGGAAAGCTATCGGCAATATTGGTTTCGCCCCGTTTTAACCGCTCGGCAATAGGCTGCGGCAACACATTGAGCAACAGCCGTTCCGACATCAGCCGCTGCTGGCGGAGCTCGTCTTCAGCCGTCTTGCGATCGGTAATATTGCGGGCGGTGCCTTCGTAATACAGTAAGACGCCATCGGCATCACGAACAGCGCGAACATTTTCTGAAACCCAAATAGTGGAGCCGTCTTGGCGGTAGACTTCTGATTCAAACCCTTCGACGGAGCCAAAGCGGGTCAAGTAGGCAATCATTTCATCGCGGCGGCGCGGCTGCACATAGACCTGCTGACTGAGGTTGGTAATGCCGGCAATTAACTCGTCTGGAGATCTGTAGTCGTAGAGCTTTGCCAAGGCCGGGTTAGCGCTGAGGTAGCTCCCTTGTAAGGTAATTTGAAAAATTCCTTCAGCCGCATTTTCAAAAATGGCGCGGTATTTCTCTTCTGCCTGCTGCAATTCCGCAGCCCGCTGAATCACGCGCAGTTCCAGGTCTTGAGCCTGCTGCTGCAAGGTGGCTTGCGACTGCTGGAGGGCGGCTTCGGCTTGTTTGCGATCGCTAATGTCATACAGAGTCGTCAGCAGCGTTTGGGCATCACCCAAGACGAGGGGATGAATCGACGCAGATACCCAAAACGCGTCATCTGTGGCACAACGCACCTGCATTTCATAGTTGCGCACATGGCCTTGGTCTGCCAAAATTGCTTCAATCTGCCGCCCATCGTCTGGGTTCAAAAAGAATTCTTGCAGCCGATAACCATCTTGCCACTGCATATCTAGCCCCAACTGCTGGATGGAAATGGAGTTGGCGTAGGTAATTTTTCCATCTAGCTGCTGGGTCAAAATCATCAGAATTG
>JAYUYI010000118.1:0-2037 GCA_043752545.1 Thermoleptolyngbya sp. | reverse complement strand
CGATCTCCTTGCCATTTTCATCGCGAACCCGAATCCGGCTGGCGTCTACATAGGACACCTCACCTGCTACCCGGTTCACGATCACCATCCCCGAATCTCTTGCCGCTTGGGCTTCTAATCCCGTACCGACTAAGGGTCGCTCAGGGTGCAGCAACGGTACCGCTTGGCGTTGCATGTTTGATCCCATCAAGGCTCGGTTAGCATCGTCGTGCTCCAAAAATGGAATTAGCGACGTCGCTACCGAAATAATTTGTACGGGAGAAATAGCGACATAGTCCACCTCAATGGGGGTAGTAGTGGTGAAATCGCGGCGGTAGCGCACGGGCACCTGATCGCCCATAATGTAGTCGTTTTCGTCCGAGGGCACATCGCCAGGCGCTACCCGGACGTCATCTTCCTCGTCTGCTGTCATGTAGATGGGTGCTTCATCTCGCAGCACGCGGCCATTTTCCACCCGGTGATAAGGCGTTTCAATGAACCCATAGGAATTGACGCGAGCATGGGTTGCTAGCGAACCAATGAGTCCTGCGTTAGGGCCTTCTGGTGTCTCAATGGGGCAGATCCGTCCGTAGTGAGACGGGTGAATGTCTCGCACCGCGAAGCCCGCCCGTTCTCGCGTTAGCCCTCCTGGACCAAGGGCACTCAATCGGCGTTTGTGGGTCAACTCAGCCAGTGGGTTGGTTTGATCCATGAACTGTGACAGCTGGGAGGAGCCAAAGAACTCCTTGATCGCCGCCACCAACGGCTTAGGGTTAACCAACGAAGCAGGCGTCAAGGAGTCTGCATCAGACACCGTCATCCGTTCTCGGATGATCCGCTCTAGGCGATTGAGACCCACACGCACCTGGTTTTGCAGCAGTTCGCCGACCGACCGCACTCGGCGATTACCTAAGTGGTCGATGTCGTCGATCATGCCAATGTCAAATTCTAGATTGATCAGATAATCAATCGAGGCCAGGATGTCTTGAGGGGTTAGCACCCGAACTGTTTCAGGCACGGTTAGCCGCAGTTTCTTGTTCAGCTTATAGCGCCCGACTCGACCCAAATCGTAGCGCTTAGGGTCGAAGAAGCGGGAATCAAGGAGTTGCTGCCCGCCAGATACGGTAGGTGGCTCGCCGGGTCGCAGCTTCCGATATAGCTCCATCAGCGCTTCTTCTTCGCTGAACTGACCTTCCTTATCAATCGTTTTCTGAAAATATTCGGGGTGGCGTAGAGCGTCAAAAATTTCACTATCGTTCAGACCCAACGCTTTCAGCAAAACCTGCGCCGAGAGCTTGCGGGTTTTGTCAATTCGCACCCAGACTAGATCATTTTTGTCGGTTTCAAACTTGAGCCAGGCTCCTCGGTTAGGAATCAGGCTAGCGTTGTAGGCTCGCCGTCCGTTTTTGTCTGTTTCGGACTTGTAGTAAACGCCAGGGCTACGAACGATCTGGTTGACAATGACCCGCTCGGCACCGTTGATGATAAAAGTACCCCGGTCGGTCATCAGGGGTAAATCCCCAATGAACACTTCTTGTTCCTTGATTTCACCAGTTTCTTTATTAATCAGCCGAGTAGGGACGTACATCTGCACCGCATAGGTACTGTCGCGCCGCTTAGCTTCATCTACGTCATACTTAGGACGCTTGAGCTTAAAGTCTTTTCCTAGAAAATGCAGTTCTAACTTGCCCGTATAGTCAGTGATGGGCGAAAAACTGTCTAGCTCTTCAATTAACCCTTCCTCCAGAAACCAACGGAAGCTAGCTCGCTGGATTTCGATTAGATCTGGCAGGGTAAAGTTAGCAGCGGCTTGGATGGTGTTAGTCATGCGTCTCCTCGAACGGTTTACCCGCAGGGTTTGCCCTGAACGGTGGGGTAGTCAACGGTAGGGTCGTTAGCAGTAGGGTCATCAAACAATATCACTCACGCAAAAAGTCCGACTCCAGTCAGGGGACTGTCGGAACCCAAGAGGGGAAAGTGAATCGTGAATGAATCTTAAGGATCTGAATCAACTCAGTACGGAACAAAAACTATTTCCCAGCACAGAATCAGGCCCGA
>JAYUYI010000117.1:0-2039 GCA_043752545.1 Thermoleptolyngbya sp. | reverse complement strand
TTCCGCAGATTGCCCTAGATGGCGTCGTGTTTCAGTACATGAAAAACACGGGCATCCCGCGTGTGTGGCGATCGCTGCTGCATACCTGGGCTGAGCAGGGCTGGCTCGACCATGTGCTGGTCATTGATCGCAACAACACTGCGCCCCAAGTACCGGGTTTGCGCTATTGCCCCATGCCGCTGTACGACTATGGCAGCACGGGAGTTGATGCCGCCCAAGTGCAGCAGATTTGTGACGCTGAAGGGATTGACCTATTCATCTCGACCTATTACACCACGCCGGTTTCGACCCCCTCGGTGTTCATGGCCTATGACATGATTCCAGAGGTGATGAACGCCGACTTACAGGAAAATATCTGGCGAGAGAAACATTATGCGATTTTGTATGCGAGCCAGTATATTTGCATTTCCCAAAGTACTGCCCGCGATTTGATGCAGTTTTTTCCGTATATTGCCCAGGCCGATGTGGCGATCGCCCACTGTGGGATCAACTCGGTGTTTGCGCCTGCAACTGCTGCAGAGGTGCAGGCATTTCAAGCCACGTACGGTCTAGAACAACCCTATTTTTTAATTGTGGGGGAACGGCTGGGGGTCGATGGCTATAAGAATGTGCCGTTCTTGTTGCGGGCGCTGGCAGCCTGGGGCGATCGGCCACCCGTCAGCGTCGTTTGTGTGGGCGGAAACCCCGAGCTAGAGCCGGAGCTGGCAGCGCTGGCAACTGGGATTCCGGTGCATTGTCTAGCGCTGAGTGACGAGGCGCTACGGGTGGCCTATGGTGGGGCGATCGCCTTAGTGTATCCATCGCGCTATGAAGGCTTTGGCTTGCCGATTGCCGAAGCCATGGCCTGCGGTTGTCCTGTAATCACCTCTCCCGTCTCGTCGATTCCCGAGGTAGGGGGCGATGCAGTGCTATACGTGGATCCAGATTCTGTGGCAGAGCTGGTCAAGGCCCTGGCGGCGGTGCAGCAGCCAAATACCCGTCAGGGCTTGATTGAAACAGGATTGCTGCAAGCGCAGAACTTCACCTGGGAGCGGGCAGCGGCGATCGTGGCGCAGGTGCTAGAGCAAACTGCCGCAGACCTGAAGAAGACGCAGCAGACGGCGCAATCGTCTTCCAGGCAAGCTGTTTTCTGGAACTACTTGCGGACGCTACAGCGCGATTATCAACCGCTGGAGGTAGCGCTAAACCGGACTCAGCGTCAGTTGGCTCAAGCCGAACGCCAGCTCAAGCGCAGCCAAAATCAGGTGCAACAGATGCAACAACGACTAGAAGACGCCAAAAATCAAATTCAGGGGATGGAATCTAGCAAGTTTTGGCGCATCCGCAATCTCTTCTTTGAGATCAAGCAAAAGCTTAGATCTACCCCCATGCCCTAAAATAAACGCGTTAACCCCTGCGATCGCCCCATGAGAATTGCCATCCAAAATCCCTACACCGACCCCTGGGTGGCGGAAGCAGAACTGTCGCGCCGGATCGCGATCGCCGCTCGTCATCTGGGTTGGGAAGCGGCTGAGGTGCACGACTCGGTAGAAATTCGGCAGTTTGTTCCAGATTTTGTGCTGGCGCTGCACTGCAACAGCCCCAAACTGGCTGGCTATCCCACCTACGGGTGTATGTGGAATCCGCCCGTTTTTTTTGAGGGCATCGAGGCGACGTTAACAAATATCTTGACCTACGACGGTTATCTGGTTTCGTCAGAGGCGATCGCCCGCTGGGTGCATCAGTTTCTCTGCAACACGCCGAAGCTCTTTCTAAGCGCGCCGATTTATACGAGCTGCCCCGAAAATCAGTATCAGCCGCCCCATCTATCTGATCCGCGCCTGGTCTATTTGGGTTCTAACTGGGACGGTTCACGGTTTCATCAACTGTTTGAACTGCTCGATCGCCAGCCCTACATGGCAATTTACGGTAATGCTAAGGGGTGGACGCATCTGCAACAGGCGTATCAAGGGACGTTGCCCTACGATGGCGTCAGTGTGCTCAACACCTTGAGCCAGGCGGGGGTGGGGCTGTGTTTGCATCGCGACGAGCACCGTCAG
>JAYUYI010000116.1:0-5316 GCA_043752545.1 Thermoleptolyngbya sp. | reverse complement strand
CGATCGCGTTCAGGTTGTTCGGGTTGAGGATGTCTAATAAATGAGTCATCCTGAATGCATCCATAAAACTGCGTCAGAGAAACAGGTTTGACACCTTGATTCAAGCTAGTTTGATAGACAATGACAACCTCCCTATCCGTATCTCGCATGTCAGGTAAGTGAACCTGCAAGAGGCCATCGCTACCGATATGGGATTTTAGTTTGATGCTGTGCATGGTTTCAACGTCTGACCCGGTTCGCAGATCCACAGCCTGCTATAGACTGAGAGAACGAAACGTCAGGTAAAAGGAAGCGCGACCAATGCGACTGTCTCAGATGCTATTTGTCACCCTGCGGGAAAGCCCAGCAGAGGCGGAAATCCCTAGCCATAAGCTATTGCTGCGAGCGGGATATATTCGACGCATTGGTAGTGGGATTTATGCCTACTTGCCGCTGATGTGGCGGGTGTTGCAAAAGGTGTCGCAGATTGTGCGCGAGGAAATGAATGCCACGGGGGCGCAAGAGGTGCTGCTGCCAGCCATGCAGCCCGCCGAACTGTGGAAAGAATCGGGGCGGTGGGATACCTACACTCAGGCGGAGGGGATTATGTTTACCCTGACCGATCGCCAGCAGCGCGAGGTCGCCCTCGGGCCTACCCACGAAGAAGTGATTACCACCGTGGCCAAGGAGATGATTCGCTCCTACCGCCAGCTGCCGCTGCATTTGTACCAAATTCAGACCAAGTTTCGTGATGAAATTCGGCCTCGGTTTGGCCTGATGCGCGGGCGCGAATTTATCATGAAAGACGGCTACTCGTTCCATGCCGATGAAGAGAGCCTGAAGCAAACCTATGCCGAGATGGATCGGGCATACCGCAACATGTTTAGCCGCTGTGGGCTCAAGTTCCGCCCTGTTGAGGCAGATTCGGGGGCAATCGGTGGCTCTGGCTCCCAGGAATTTATGGTGCTGGCCGATGCTGGAGAAGATGAGATTCTCTACACCGAAGACGGCAACTATTCTGCTAACACCGAAAAAGCAGTGTCGTTGCCATCTGAGGCTGTGCCTTCTAGGTTCACCCGCTTCGAGCAACTGGATACACCCAACACGCCGACGATTGATAGTCTGGCAACGTTTCTCAACTGTTCTGCTACGCAGATTGTGAAAAACGTGTTGTACCAGGCTGTTTATGACAACGGGGTGACGGTGCTGGTACTGGCTAGCCTGCGGGGCGACCAGGAAGTAAATGAGGTGAAGCTGACCAATGAGCTGGTGAAGGCGGGCGATCGCGTCGGTGCCAAAGCGTTGATCGCGCTGACGGTGCCCGATGTTGAAGCCCAGAGTAAGTGGGCGGCTAAACCATTGCCGCTGGGCTACATGTCGCCCGGTTTAGCCGATAGCTATATTGCCAAGACGGCCAAGATTCATCCGACGTTCTTGCGCTTGGTCGATCGCACGGTGGTCGATCTAAAGGACTTCGTTACCGGGTCAGATGAATCAGGGTATCACGTCGTCGGAGCCAATTGGGGCGACCAATATCCGCAACCGACTGATGTGGTCGATATCCGCAAAGCTAGACCGGGCGATCGCGCCGTTCATGACTCTGCCCAAGTGCTGCAAAGCGCCCGGGGGATTGAAGTGGGTCATATTTTCCAGTTGGGTACCAAGTACTCTAAGGCCATGGGAGCCACCTACACCAATGAGCAGGGTGAAGAGATGCCGCTGGTGATGGGCTGCTATGGCGTGGGGGTGTCGCGGTTGGTGCAGTCTGCCGTGGAGCAGTCTTACGACAAGGACGGGATTATTTGGCCTGTGGCGATCGCCCCCTACCATGCGATTGTCGTTATCCCCAACATCAGCGAACCCGCCCAAGTTGCCGCCGCTGAGCAGCTTTATGCCGACCTCAACGCTGCCGGAGTGGAAACCTTGCTGGATGACCGCAACGAACGTGCCGGGGTTAAGTTTAAAGATGCCGATTTGGTGGGGATTCCCTTCCGGATTGTGACCGGGCGATCGCTGCAACAGGGTAAGGTCGAAGTTGTGGTGCGGGCTACGCACGAGTCGCAGGAAGTGGCGACAGCAGATGTAGTGGCTACTTTGAAGCAGCGAATGACTGCTGGCCTATGAGCCGCTGACCTCACGCCGTAGGCTACAAATGCCCACAAATTCATAGACATAAAACTAGCACGTACCTGATCAGGTGCGTGCTTTTATTTTGATTATTAAAAAATAAAAAACAGGCTTTAAACCTTGATCAGCCGTAGATCCAGAAATCGTGTTTTTATCCTTTGAAAAGTGGCAAAGTTCGACATACCAATGACACTCATGCGCTTTTTACAAAGGGAGGCTTTATTTAAAGCCTCAGTAATTTGCCCATATAAAAGTGGTAATTCCAATGACAGAGTCAGTATCTTCATGGAAACGGTGTTAAGTAATTAAACGTAAACCGCTGCGAAAAGTTCTCTGGGAGAAATGTCCCCTGTAGCCGTTTTACTCAGAAAGTGAGCCTAAAGTGCATCTATTTACAACAGTACAGCCGTTGCCGCCGTTGATTAAATGAACTACTTGCCGCTTACCACACTAAATGAGTTTGCTCATGAAAATAATACTTGCCTGTACATCTGGGGGGCATTTCTCTACTATGAGAGGATTAGAGCCGTTCTGGTCTCAGCATGAACGGGTATGGATCACTGATCTTAAACAAGACACTAAAATGCTTGAAGGTCGGGACAAGGTTCATTGGCTTCCCTACCAAGCCCCTAGAGACTGGGTAACAACTCTGACTAATTTCCCAAAAACGTTCAATATTTTGATGCAGGAGCGGCCTGATATTGTCGTTTCTACGGGTGCAAGTATTGCCGTTAATTTGGTAATCGCAGCAAAGATTTTGGGCATTCGGTTTTTGTATGTTGAAAGCATTTCTCGATCCGAAGAGCTAAGCCTTTCAGGAAAATTGATCTATCCCTTAGCAGATGAGTTCTATGTGCAGTGGCAGCAGCTGACAGATAAGTATTCCAGAGCCATCTTCAAAGGAACTGTGACTTAACTGCTCTAAAAAGTGACAGAGCCACTCAATTACAGGAAGCCGAGCCTCCCTAAACTCTAAAACCTATTGTAGGCAAAACTAGATGCAGCACTGGGGTTGAATGGATATTGCTTGGCTAGAAAAACTGATTCAGCAAGGCTTTCGACGTTCAAGTTGAGTGGCTATTTATCTATGGAAGGGTTCTCATCTCTGTCGTTTTCTACCAGAACTATAGCTTCCCTTCACGCCATTACTCGTCACTTACTATTGCGATGATTACCCTAACACTTGGAACAATTCCTTACTCGTTTGAAAGAGCAATTGACTGGTTGAACGTCTTGCTTTATAGCAATACGATTACTGAGCCAGTATTTGTCCAGTATGGCACCACAGATGTTTCAAGCATTGCTGCTCATCCTTTAGTCGTAACAGAATCTGTTGTTGGTCTAACAGAACTGGTGGCGCAGGTAAAGCAATCTCGACTGGTTATCTCCCATGCTGGGCAAGGCTCAACCAGCATGTTGGCGGCTCAAGGCGCTAGCTTTGTCTTGTTACCCAGGCTGGCTCGCTACAAAGAGCATATTGATGATCATCAACTGGTGTTTGCCAAAAGTGTTAGGCAATATGGCATTCGATATTGCGTAAGTAAGGCAGAGGTTGAACAGGCTATCTTGTGTCCGCCGCCGCCGTTTCAAGGGCAGTTGTTTAACGGATCTAAGCTGTCAGACTACCTAAGAGATAGGTATGCTAAGGAACCCAGCGTTCAAAAGCATGAGAGACGATGGAGCGTCGGAAACTTTTCTCTGTAAAAACACTGAATTAGCCAACTTGACTATGTCACCTACTGTTACCGTAATTATCAACAACTACAACTATGCGTCATTTATCTGCCAAGCAATTGATAGCAGCCTAAATCAAACGTATCCTCATGTTGAGGTCGTTGTAGTCGATGATGGCTCTAAAGATAATTCCGCAGACCTGATTTGCGGCTATGGCGATCGCATTATTCCAGTGATTAAGCCCAATGGGGGACAGGCTTCTGCAATGAATGCAGGGTTTAACGTCAGTCATGGAGATCTAGTAATATTTCTCGATGCCGATGACTACCTCTATCCCCATGCCGTTGAAACAATTGTTAGTGTCTGGCAACCAGGAGCCGCTGAAATTCAATCCCGCTTAGAGTCGGTCAATAGTGAAGGCACTTATATTGACCTATATCCGGCACTTGAAATTAAATTCGACCAAGGGAATGTGTGCCCCCTGCTGCTCACTAAAGGCCGCTATAACTGCACGATAACGAGCGGAAATTGCTTTGCCCGCAGCGTTCTAGAGCAGATTTTACCGATTCCAGAACCCGAATTTCGGATTTCTGCTGATGGCTATCTAGTGACCGTTGCCCCATTTTATGGAAACGTGATTGCAGTCGAAACTCCTATTGGTGCGCGTCGTAAACACGGCAATAACTTGTGGGCATCATCTGGCTCTGGGGTCAAAGTCGAGCAATTTCGTCAGTCGTTTCACCACGATTTCCTCCGATACAAGTATCTCAAGTCCACGGCAACGCAGTTAGGGCAATCGGTTTGCCCGCAGATGGAACGCCGGGATTATCTACATGTTCAAGATCGTTTAGTATCGCTACGGTTAGAGTCCCAAAGCCACCCCGTTCGTGAAGATACAGGGCTATCACTGGCGCTGAGTGGATTCTGGGCAATTTGGAGCTACTCCACATTTAAGTGGAAGCGAAAATGTATTCTGAGTCTTTGGTTTCTTTGGGTTGGGCTTGCACCCCAGCCTTGGGCGCTACAGGCAATTACGTGGAAATTTGCAGGCAATGCTCGTCCGCAATGGGCTGACCGGACATTAAAAAAGATCCGGTTTGTCACGCGCTGAGCTGAACTTTTAATTTGGTGACCTAAAATCTGCGTCAACTGCCGCCCCCTGTTCAACAGCATTTTTAGGATATAAATGCTTATGTTAGTCACGATCTGTGTGCTTACCTATCAACGCCCAGAGGGATTACAGCGATTGATCCATGGGTTGAATCAACTCACGTTTAGCCGCATTCCCCAGCCTGAGATTTATGTTGCTGTAGTGGACAACGACATAGCGGGTACTGCGAGCGAATTTTGTGAACAGGCGAAACCTGGTTTCCAATGGGCGTTGACCTGTGTGGTCGAATCGCAGCGAGGGATTTCCTATGCGCGCAATCGGGCGATCGCCACTGCTGCACCCAACAGCGAGTTTATTGCCTTTATTGATGATGATGAGGTTCCCGATCCTACCTGGCTGGAAGAATTGCTGATTGTGCAATCGAC
>JAYUYI010000115.1:0-5318 GCA_043752545.1 Thermoleptolyngbya sp. | reverse complement strand
CTTGAGCGGCGATCGCAATCGCTGGAAGTCCCGTGGCTACCGTGAGCACCCGAGACGTGCGCAGCAGCCGACTGGACTGCATTTGCGGAAACAGCCGCGTCAAATCTACGGCAAACACACTAGCAATCCCGTTCAATAGGGCAGAAAGCGTGCTCATCACCAGCGCCAGTGCCAGCACCAGCACGGTCATCACAAACCATACCGGTAGTGCCAGCCGTTCGAGGAGTGAAAAGAAAGCGCGATCGTCATTAAAGCCAAAGTGCGCCGCCAGCAGACCCAAGCCACCCGCCACCATGATCAGCGGCAGGGTCACCAGCGCCGATCCCAAAAACGATCGCTGCACCGTCTGATCGGTGCGGCAGGCATAAATTCGCTGCCAGTTGCTTTGGTTAAACACCTCTGCGGCCAAAATGGCGATGATTAGCGTGGCTCCAAATTTGATCCCGTCAAGGTTGGCCAAGGACAGTAGTGCGGGGGCCTCCAGCCGAATGGGTTCGAGCGCCGCGCTCCAGCCGCCCAATGACAGCAGCGCCACCCCAAAGCTAATCAGCAGCAGCGGCACAATTACGACAAACTGGATCGCATCGGTAAAGATAGACGCCCCTAAGCCGCCGTAGGTGGTGTAGACAAAGGTGGCCGTAATCACCACCAAGGCCGTCCAACCCAACGGCACGTCGGCTAAGATCTGCACGGCTTTGGCGATCGCCGTTAACTCTGCCGCCAAATAAATGAACATGTAAAACACAATAATCCCCAACACCATTAGGTACATGGCGTTGCCAAACCGATAGAGTACAAATTCGTTCAGCGAATGCCCGCTCGGCATTAATTGCCGCAGGCGCGGGCCAATCCGGGTGAATAAGGCCAAGGGTGCCGCTGCTCCTAGGCAATAGCCAATCATCCCCGCAATGCCGCTCGTGGCACCCACCTGGGGCGGACTGAACAAAATCCACACTCCCATCGCCGACGCCACAATCGTGGCAAACGCCATTCCGGTGCCAAGGCGGTTGCGGCTCACCATATAGTCTTCCAGGTTGATCGTTTGGCGGCTGGCGTGCAGCAAACCCAACAGCGCAAATAACCCTGCCGTCACTAGCGTAACGGCGATCGCAATTGATCCAACGGACATCACAAATCTCCTCGTGGTTCAACGGGTAGTCGCTAGAGATGGGTGATGAGGGAGCCGACTCAACGTCCCAATTCTGGAACGTTGAAAGACCGTGAATGATTCAGAGTTGCAAGCATCAGGAGTTTTGGTGCTGCTGAATTAGAGACCAGCAGCCTCACTGGTTCCCCCGACTAGTTAGTCGGGTAATCGTTTACCGGTCAACCGTGATCACTCACCTGTTTCAAACCGCGCTTCCCTCCGCTGGTATTAACCAGTCTCAGGTTCCAAGGGTCTAATCTCAGCCTGATTGCTCAGGCACCCCTAGCTTGTTGTGAATTGTATCACTTTTCATAGCGTCGAATTATAGCGTCGAAACTTATAGCGTCGAAACCGCGTGTTAAGGCGTCGAAACCGCGTGAAGCGGTTTGTCGAGCAGTTCTGCGGACGCCTGGAGAGTCTTGCTCAGGCGGTCAATGCTGGCGGCCAGAATGATGCTTTCTTGGGTTAATAGACCGATAACGCGACTCGGCTGTGAGCGGTCTACCACTGGAATTTGATGCAGCCCTCGGGCAGACATGCGGGCGATCGCCTCACTGAGTAATTCGTCAGGGTAGGCGTATAGCATTTCGGTGGTGCAGAGGCGGCGGATGGGTTGATGCAGCAGTTCAGCCGTTTGGAGGCGATCGCTGGGTTTGGAAATCAGTCGAGTCACATCTCGCAGGGTCAAAATCCCGACTAGGTTTTCTTGATCCATCACCAACGCACAGTGGCTGTGGTTTTGGATCAGTGCCTGTCCGGCGGTTTCCAGCGAAACATCTGCATCAAGTTGCAGGGAAATTGGCTGGATGGCTTCAGACACATGCAATCCGGGCGGAACAATGATGCCGGCAACTTTTTCTCCGCCTGTATCTTGCTGCTCTCCATCCGAATCTAGCAGCACCGTGGGTTGCAGCTTTTCGACTAGCCAGACCGATAGCCCGACGGCTGACATCAGCGGCAGCACAATCCGGTAGTCTTGGGTCAGTTCAAATAGCAGCAGGATCGCCGTTAAGGGGGCACGGACGCTGCCTGCTAGCACCGCCGCCATTCCCACCATGGCGTAGGCTGGCGGCGATGCCATATATTCGTGCAGCATCGGCAGGGCACTGGCTAAGACTTTGCCATAGGCTGATCCCAGAGAGGCTCCTAAAAAGAGGGCAGGGGCAAAGACGCCGCCAACAAACCCGCTACCAAAGCTGACGGCGGTCATCACTAGCTTTATGCCCAGTAAGGCCAGCACCAACAGGAGTGGAAACTGCACATCTTGCAGAATTGATTCGACTGTTTCGTAGCCCACGCCCAAAATCTGGGGAAATTGGAGGGCGATCGCCCCCACGCACAGCCCGCCCACCACGGGTTGCAGGGGCTGCGGAATTTTGGCTAGCCATCGTAGCGCTGGCACTTGCCCTTGAAACGACTTTTGGGCAAACCCCATCGACTGCTTATAAAAAATAGAAACGAAGCTGGCTAACACACCCAGCCCCACATACAGCGGTAGTTCTAGCAAACTTCGAACTTCATAGGCAGGTAAGGCAAAGGCGGGTTCTGCCCCCAAGCCAATCTGGGCAATCCACGCGGCCACCACCGATGCCAGCAGCACCACACTGGCATCGGTGGTGGCAAACATTGTCCCCAGCACCACTTCTAGCGCAAAAAAAACTCCGGCAATCGGGGCATTAAACCCGGCGGCTAGACCTGCCGCTGCTCCCGCCCCTAGCAATAGCTGCTGCCGCTCGCGCGAGACCCGGAGCGCCTGCCCCAACAGCAAACTAAAACTCGCCCCAATTTCAACGCTAGGGCCTTCTGGACCAAGAGACGCCCCACTCCCCAGGGAGAGAGCCGCCGCCAACATTTTGCTGATTGGCTTCAGGGGCAGCAGTTCTCGTCCCCCTTGCACCAGTTCAATCAACGCTGATAGCCCTGGCCCAAACCCATTGGTCGCCCAGCGCAGCAGCCCCACCAACAGCCCCCCCAAAATGGGAATTAGCGCCAGCGTCCAGTGCCCCCAAATCGACAACACTCCCGACAGTTGCCCCAGCATCAGCTGATTCACAATGCGGATCAAATATCGAAATAACACGACTCCGGCTCCGGCTCCGGTACCAATCAGCAAGGCCAGTAGCAAAACGATCGTATCGGGCGTAGGATGAATTCGATTCAGCAGCGCGCCAACGCGAACTGGGGACTGGCCTGACGCGGTTTGTTCAGGCAGAATCTGCCCTTCAACATCAGGAGTTAGAGTCATCGTACTGGGAGATAGGGGGTAGAAGTGCTGCTACTTCTATTTTGGGGGATGCTGCCTCAGACGTGTGACCTAGAAACCAATTGCATGAGAAATCTCTTGATTGTTCTAACTTGATTGTTCTAACTTGATTGTTCTACTGGATAGGGTGGACTGAATCTGGCCTGCCAAGATCCGCTATGGTGAGCGATCGCCCCTGACTCAGCAATTGCTATTAACGAGGATCTAGGATGTAATTTGAGGGTAGATCGCTGGCTTCAGATCTAGATTCACTCCAAACCGCATAACTACCTTACTGAGTGTGGCTAACCAAATGATCGACCTGCACACCTTTACTACGCCGAACGGGCGCAAAGCGTCCATCATGCTCGAAGAGGTTGGGCTACCCTACGCTGTGCATGTGATCGACATTCGCAAAGACGACCAATTTACGCCAGAATTTGTGGCGATCAACCCCAATAGTAAAATTCCTGCCATTGTGGATCAAGCGGCGGGGATCACGGTGTTTGAGTCGGGAGCCATCTTAATTTACTTAGCCGAAAAGGTGGGTCAACTGCTGCCAAGCGATCCCAAGGCTCGGTTTAATGTGCTGCAATGGCTGATGTTTCAGATGGGCAGTGTGGGTCCGATGTTTGGGCAACTCAACCATTTTCGGCGATTCGCGCCTGAGCAAATTCCCTATGCGATCGCCCGTTACGAAAAAGAAACCCTTCGCCTTTACAGCGTGCTAGATCGGCAATTGAGCGACCAGGAATTTGTCTGCGGCGACTATTCCATTGCCGATATTGCCATTTTCCCGTGGGTAGCCATTCATGAGTTTCAAGGACTCACCCTCGATGCCCATCCCCATCTCAAGCGCTGGGTCGAAACGGTGCAGGCGCGTCCTGCCGTTCAGCGCGGTATGCAGGTGCCCTAGCGCTTAGCCAGAATGTTCGATGTTCTAGCGGCGGTAGTGGATTTGAAACACAGCTTTTTGAAACACTGCCTTTTCCCTTCCTCGTCCCTAATCTCCCATTTTTATGGCCAAACGCATCTCCTTCTGGCTGCTCTGGCTTGGATTGATCGCCTATGCGTTCTTCTTTGCCCCACCCGATCGCCCTGACACCCTATCACTGATCCAAAATCTTTCTACCGGAAATTGGGATGGGATCAATCCATTGGTGATTGCGCTGTTCAACATCATGGGCATTTTACCGATGGTCTATGCCTGTTTTTTGTTGATTGATGGGCGGGGACAAACCGTTCGAGCCTTTCCGTTTGTAATTGGCTCCTTTGCCGTCGGTGCCTTTGCGCTGCTGCCCTATTTGGCACTGCGACAGCCAAATTCCAGCTTTCAGGGTGCCACCACGAGGTTGATTCGCCTAGTCGATTCTCGCTGGACTGGCCGCGCGATCGCCCTTGCTGCTTTAGGGTTGCTCACCTACGGCATTACCCAAGGCAACTGGGCAGATTTTGTGCAGCAGTGGCAAACTAGCCGCTTTATTCACGTCATGAGCCTCGATTTTTGCTTGCTCTGCTTACTGATCCCAGCCCTGTTAGGTGATGACATGGAACGGCGAGGTTTAAAAGACAACGGCCTATTTTGGGCGATCGCCCTTACCCCTCTTCTTGGAACACTGGCGTATCTCTCCACCCGCCCCGCCCTCCCGCGTGGGAACCCACCTGAACGCTAAGGGGCTGTTTGAAAAGTTCGATTGCTGGTATCACAACGACCTCAATCCCCCTAAATCCCCCTTAAAAGGGGGACTTTGAGTCCGGTTCGCCCTTTTTTAAGGGGGGTCAGGGGGGATCTCTCGGTAACTAAAAGTACAGCCGACCACTTTTAAAACATCCTCTAAGGGGCTGTCAAGAAAATAAAATCCCCATCTTCTCTATCTCTTGTGGGGTGGGCATCTTGCCCGCCCAGGCATTAAGAGCGGGCAAGATGCC
>JAYUYI010000114.1:0-2043 GCA_043752545.1 Thermoleptolyngbya sp. | reverse complement strand
TCCTGCTCAGCGAGCTGGCTAAAATCTGACTAATCTACGATTGCCAAGATGTCCTTCTCAGACAGCAAAACGTAGTCATCGGAGCCAAGTTTGATGTCGGTGCCAGCGTACTTGGAGTACAAAACCTTGTCGCCTACCTTGACTTCTAAATCTTGGCGGGTACCGTCGTCATTGCGCTTGCCAGGGCCTACCTGTGCCACTTCGCCCACTTGTGGCTTTTCTTTTGCATTGTCCGGGAGGAAGATTCCGCCAGCGGTCTTCTCTTCGGAGGCGCTCACCTTCACAAAGACGCGATCGCCCAGCGGCTTTACGGTAGAAACGCTCAGAGATACAGCAGCCATACTAAGTTTCTCCAGACTGAATTAGTGTTGCAACAGGGTTGCGATTTGCTTTCCGTTAAAAACGGCAGGCCGTTATCACAGAAACGCCGCAACTTCTGACACGATGGGGGTAATCTCAACCCTTACTTGGTCAGACTTGCATCGCTAAGGCTAATAACTAACCGTTAATAGCCGATTGCCAACAGAGTTAGCACTCTCAACCCCTGAGTGCTAATTTAGCGGATTATGGGGTCACACGACAACTCTGCTATCGGTGCGGTTTACCGAACTATGTAGCGTACGACGCAAACGAATCAGAAACTGGCCTGCGCTACTGTGCAACTACCGAAAATTCGATTAAAAATGAGATTCAAAGTTGAGTGTCCTGCGCCTGTGGTGCAGGACACTCAACCCCTAGCCAAGAGGCATTAGGTTTGATGGTAGATTGGCCTTGGGAAACACCTGCCGTTAAGTCTCACCCGTCTGCTGGTTGAGATGTGCTGATGTGAGGAAAGATTAATGCGATCGCGAACAGTTCGAGAAGGCTCTGTGGGCTTGCTCATTTTGTTGGGGTTAGGAACATTTGGGGCGATATTGCTGTGGCTGCGAGGCTTAAGCCTGGGCAATCGCAGCTACCAAGTGGTAGTCAATTTTCCCAGTGCTGTGGGGATGCAAACGGGTTCCTCCGTGCGCTACCGGGGCGTGGTAGTTGGCAGGGTGCAGCAAATTCGTCCAGCTGACCAATTTGCTGAGGTAGAAATGCAGATTTCACCCGGCACCCTCAAAATTCCGCGCGACTCGTTGATTCAATCGAATCAGGCGGGGCTGATTGGCGAAACAGCGGTCGATATTACGCCGATTACAGAGCTGACGAGTGAGGTGGCGACGAATCCGTTTGCAGCTGATTGCAAAGGCAGCGCTATTATTTGCGATGGCGATCGCCTGCGTGGGGAAGTCGGGGTCACCTTCGACGCGCTGATTAGCTCCACCATTCGGCTGTCTAATCAACTGGCCGACCCAATTTTGTTTGGCAACATTCAGTCGCTGACGCGCAACTCCTCGCGGGCAGCAGCGGGCGTCACCACGCTAGCGGGCGAAGTGACGACGCTGACTAAGTCGGTGCAGCAAGAGTTACGCGTGCTTTCAGGTTCTGCCAATGCGACGACTATGGCTGTGGGGCAAGCCGCCACCGAGATTGGGTTAACGGCGGCTCAGGTGAATAGCCTGATCACCAGCAATCGCTCGGCAATTAACAGCACACTGCTCAACGTCAATGAAACCAGCGGCCAGCTGCGGCTGGTGGCGACACGGCTAGCACCGCTGGTAGAAGAGGGTGAATTTGTCCAAAGTTTGCAAACGCTTTCTGCAAATGCGGCTCGCGCGTCGGCTACGTTTCGCACGTTGACGGATAGTTTGGGCAGTCCCGAAAACGCCCTGATGCTCCAGCAAACCTTAGATTCTGCCCGCGCCACCTTTCAGAATGCGGAGAAAATTACCTCAGATTTGGATGAGCTAACTGGAGATCCAGCCGTGCGCAGTAATATCCGCGATCTGATTCGCGGGCTAGAAAATCTGCTGTCGTCTACCCAGCAGCTGCAACAACAAACCGAGTTTGATCAGCTGCTAATCCCGGCGGCGATCGCCCTGCAAAACCCAGCACCCATCCCACCTGCACAGTCACCCACCGCCCCTCAGGGTTCCAGACGCTCTCCTGCACCCGCGC
>JAYUYI010000113.1:0-2049 GCA_043752545.1 Thermoleptolyngbya sp. | reverse complement strand
TGGGCGATCGCGACTCAACGTCTCATAATGGCGACCGCGCCATTGAGTTGGAATATGAATTGAAGATAGAAAAATCCGCAGAACCGCTAAGGGATCGGCTAAGGGAGAAAGCCAAAAAAACCACGGAGCCTTTCCGTCAGGCTGGTCATAGGATGGCAAAATGGCCCACTGCATCCCAATCCGGATCAAAATCAACAGGGCGTTGATACCGAGCGCCAACCTCAAGGGCAATGAATCGTAGCCTAGTCCCAGCCAGCCTATTAAAACCGGAGCGGCAATCCACGGCAGCCCCTGAACCGCTAACAAAAAGCCTAAATCACCCCATTTTTGAGCAGGCGCACAGGCATCTTTTAGATCGAGCGATCGCCCCCATTCTCGCCAAGTTTCGCCAGCTCCCTCATACATCCGCACTTTAAGCAGGCGAGAGCCATCCAAAAACCCGACCTTCGCCCCTTGCTCAGCCGCCACCCGAGCTAAGGTAACATCATCGCAAAACGACGAACGGGCGCTAGCATAGCCATCTAACTGAGCCAACAGCGATCGCCGCACTAAAAAACATTGCCCGTTTGCCATCACCCGTTCACTGCCATCACCGTCGGCTCCTACTGGCCCAAAGCGATACAGTAACGTCATCAGTAAAGCCGGCTGCAACCACCATTCTCCGGGATGTTTCAACATAAACTGAGGCGCAAGAGACACTAAATCGTATCCCGCTGCATTGGCCGTTGCGATTAAGCTAGCAATCAGTCCGGGCTGTGGAATCGTGTCCGCATCTATCCCCAACACCCATTCACTCTGCTCAGACGTGTGGAGAAACCCTGTATGTAACGCCCACGGACGACCCACCCAGCCGGCTGGCAGCGGATCGTCTTGCATGAGGCGAAACCGGGGATCGCGGTTTTGAATCCGTTTAACTAAGTTTCCAGTGCCGTCTGTAGAGCGACTATCGACGACCAATACTTCTCTCAACTCATAGCTTTGACGGCTCAACCCTGCCAAACAGGGAGACAGACGATGCGCTTCATTTAAAGTTGGTACAACGACGCTCACGGTGCCCATCAAATCGGGCGTGGTAGGTTGAGGTAATAAAGGCGGTGTCCGACTAGGTCCCTTGACCAGCCGAGATAATAAAATGGCCAGAGCAGGCAGCTGAAGCGCAAACAGCATGAAGGCGATCGCACTCACCACTGCACTGAAAGAAAAGTCGCTCAAAACGGTGAATACCCAAAAAGTTTGGACTCGGCGATCGGCAAGGGCTATTTCCAGGGCTATTTAAGCTCTATTTCGTCTATTTTGTAGCTGCCCCAACTGGCACGGTGGGCTTGAGGCTTTCCGCAGCTGGCTCAACTAGCGCAACAGCGCCTTGGCTCAACAAATTCTGCTTAGAAATTTGATAACACAGTACCGCTGGAACCACTCCCAACGCCAAGCCTAACAAGACAGGGATCCAGATCCCAGCTGCCAGACTCATCACCATCGCAAATGTAAAGTTCCCTAAATACACCGTCAACGGCAGGCCGAGCTGAGCCACTGAAATTTGGCGGATGCGTCCTCGCCAAAGCAACGCAGCAACCGACATAAATACTACCCCTGTGCCCATCCAGCCTGCAAAATTTTGGTAGGGCATACCGAAAAAGGCACCGGGCTGATGCCAATACCAAAAGGGCATGGCCGTTTGGCTCATAGCCGGATCGAGCACAAAATCCCACGAGGTTAACATTAGAGCACCCAAGGCGATCGCACCCACTTGGCGCAACCCAACCCACCTGACTGAACCTGTTTCAGCCTGGTTTAAGCCCAACCCCACTCGGGCTAGCAAATAGGCAGATAGCCCCAGATAAAACCAGGAAAGCGGGATAGTAAATGGTACCAAGCCAGCAATTTTGTATCCTAGGCCGTTGAGATACGAATAGTCGCCGAAGGGGAACCCTACACTCGTACCCAGAAGCTCGCTGGTGAGAGAAATACCAATTGCCGGAATGCAGAAAGCCAACCAATCCCGCAAACCGAGTGTGCGGTAAGCGTAGAGGGCAACGGCGATCGCACCCA
>JAYUYI010000112.1:0-2050 GCA_043752545.1 Thermoleptolyngbya sp. | reverse complement strand
TCAAATCCTTCTACCTGGGTGCCGCCGCGTTCGCCAGCTCGAATTCGCTGACCCTCATCCCAGCTGGCGCTGACTCGGATGAGTTCATCCAAATCACTGAACACCTGAACTGCTTCGGCACCTGCTGCCAGCGCTGTCGCAATCGTACTAGTAGCGCGCAACACGTCTACGGCGATCGCACAGTCTGGAACCTGACCCGAAGGCGTCAATTCGGGGGTATGAAAAACAAATAACTTCACGGGTAAGTGTACCTGCAACAACACTGCCGAATCCCTATATTACGGGTTTAAGTTACAGAGTTGACCTCTACTTAAACCAATGCAGACGAATGCATTGCCCTGATGCTAGGGTTGCACCTCGTCTGCATTTATCATACGGCTGTTGTGTCAGGAGTAGGTTTAGCGTTTAGAGATTGCTAGATCTTGGTGCCGCAGGTAGGGCAGAAGTTGCTACTGCGCAGATTTTCACTACCGCAGCTATCGCAGATGACGGGGGTAGTGGCGGCTTCCGACTGAGGCCGCTCTGGCAAACCAATCATTTGGGCATTGCTCTTGCCCGGTGCCACCATCGGATAACAGTTTTCGTTGCGGTTCACATGCACGTCCATCAGCACGGGGCCGTCATGAGCCAACATGTCGGCGATCGCCCCCTCTAGGTCAGCGCGATCGTGTACCACGATGCCCTTAATGCCAAAGGCATTGGCCAGCATGACAAAATCAGGCATCCCTGTCTGCATATTCGAGCACGAGTAGCGCTCACCGTAGAATGCCTCTTGCCACTGTCGCACCATGCCCTGCCAGCCGTTGTTGATAATGACGGTTTTAACGTTGATGCCATACTGCGCCAGCGTGCCCAGTTCCTGGAGATTCATTTGGAAGCTGGCATCGCCGCTAATGCAAACCACCTGTTCATCGGGCAAGGCGACCTTGACGCCCATGGCGGCGGGCATACCAAACCCCATCGTGCCTAGCCCCGCACTTGAAATCCAGCGACGAGGCCCATTCTTGAGAAACTGAGCCGCCCACATTTGATGCTGACCCACGTCGGTGGTGTAGTACGCCTGGGGCGCTTGCTTGCCAACTTCTACAATCACTTCTTGGGGCGACAGGCTATCGGCATAGTGGGGCACCGTCAGCGGATAGTCTGCTTTCCAGCGGTCAATCCGCGTTAGCCATGCCTGGGTGAGGTTGGGTTCCGGGGCAATCCCGTCATCGCGATCGCGACGCAGCAGTTCTGACAGCACATGCCGCACATCGCCCACAATCGGCACCTCAGGGGTGCGGTTTTTGCCCACTTCTGCGGGGTCAACGTCGATATGAATCACCTTGGCGCGGCTGGCAAATTCATCTAGCTTACCCGTCACCCGGTCATCAAAGCGAGCGCCCACCGCAATCAGCAAGTCACACTCGGTCACGGCATAGTTGGCGTAGGCTGTCCCGTGCATGCCCAGCATTCCTACCGACAGCGGATGGTGTTCATCAAATGCACCCTTACCCATTAGCGTTGTGGTCACCGGCAGTCGAAACCGCTCGGCCAAGGTGCGAATCTCACCGTGGGCATCGGCAGAAATAGCGCCACCGCCCACATAAAGCAAGGGCTGCTTGGCTTGACGAATTAGCTTCAGGGCTTGGGCAATTTGGCGCGGGTTGCCCCGAACCGTCGGACGGTACCCTGGCAGTTTGACGCTACCGGGTTCGACGGGCACATAGTCAAACTCCTCGGTACCTACATCCTTGGGCACATCAATCAAAACAGGGCCAGGTCGGCCAGAGCGGGCAATATAAAATGCCTCGGCCACAATCCTGGCCATCTCTTTGGGATCGCGCACGACATAGGAGTGCTTCACAATCGGCAGCGTGATCCCGTAAATGTCGGTTTCCTGAAACGCATCGCTGCCAATGGCGTGCCGAGGTACCTGCCCGGTAATGATCACCATGGGAATCGAGTCCATTTGCGCCGTGGCGATCCCCGTCACCAGATTGGTGGCACCCGGTCCCGATGTGCCAAAACAAACGCCGACTTTGCCAGTTGCCCGCGCATAGGCATCTGC
>JAYUYI010000111.1:0-2053 GCA_043752545.1 Thermoleptolyngbya sp. | reverse complement strand
AACCGTAGCCGGACGGGTTTGATAGTCTTGAATCACCACGCCTTGCCGGAGCAGTTGCAGCGCCATCTCGTCGGGTACCCGTTCTACCTGCACCCAGTAGGTTCGAGGATGGTGAAATTTGGGATCGCAGAGGCGATGCTGCAACCGCCCATCTCCGGTTAACAGCAGCAGCCCCTCACTATCTCGATCGAGCCGACCCACCGGGTACACGTCAGACACTGGAATAAAGTCTTTTAATGTAGAGTGCGTTGGGGCATCGGGAGTGGCAGCTGACGGTTGGCTAAACTGCGTCAGCACATCATAGGGTTTATAGAACAACAGATATTGATGCGACAAAAGAATTGACTAGGCAGATTAAGGGTTAGCAGGACTACGAATAGCACGAATCGGCAGCGATTATGAACCAACGCAAACAATCATTAAGCTAATGTTGCGCCAACCTTAAGAGAGATTTAGATATCTGCGTTTGTGAAGCAACTGCCTTTACTGTTAGGGCTACGGGCTAAAGGTAAATGGTCATGAATAACATACAAAAGTATCGCGTTGCTTGCACGCTTTCCTTCGGCGATATCTACGGACAGGTCGTGGTTTGGCTGATTGTAATTTTCTTGAGTTTGGCTAGTGCTTTGGCGCTGATGGGCACTAGCCGCCCCATGTATGCGTTGATTACGATTGGGCTAATCTTGGTACTATCGTTACCTTTTTTGCTGTTTGCCTTTGTTACGACGCTGTTAAACCACATTGAATTCACAGAAGTTAGCCTTGCTACCTCAACGAGCACCAACCCAGCCACTTCTGCACATCCTGCTGGAGTAGCGGCTGAGACAGCTTGATTTCACTACTTGATTTCACTGAAGCTTACGTTTCTCTGACGAAGTTCCTCATCCGCTGGGCGAGGAACTTCTTTTTACGTCAGTATAAATATGAGGAGCACACCTAGAGCACTGACCATGATTGAGCATGATGTGGTTATTGTGGGGGGCGGGCTGGCCGGCTGTCGTGCCGCTGTTGAGATTGCCCGGACTAATCCCCAATTGAGCATAGGGGTGATTGCCAAAACCCATCCCATTCGATCGCACTCTGTAGCGGCTCAAGGTGGCATGGCCGCGTCTTTGAAGAATGTAGACGATGAGGATTCTTGGGAAGCCCACGCCTTTGACACGGTGAAAGGATCAGACTATTTGGCGGATCAAGATGCGGTCGAGATTTTGACCCGTGAAGCGCCCGATGTGGTGATTGATCTGGAGCATATGGGGGTGCTGTTCTCGCGGTTGCCCGATGGCCGGATTGCCCAACGTGCCTTTGGCGGACATTCACACAAGCGGACGTGCTATGCAGCGGACAAGACCGGTCACGCGATTTTGCATGAGCTGGTGAACAACCTGCGGCGCTATGGCGTGACAATTTATGACGAATGGTATGTGATGCGCCTGATTTTGGAAGATCAGCAGGCCAAGGGGCTGGTGATGTATCGCATTCGCGATCGCCTCCTCCAAATCGTACGAGCAAAGGCCATCATGTTTGCCACCGGTGGCTATGGCCGCGTCTACAATACGACCTCAAACGACTATGCCTCGACCGGGGACGGGCTAGCGATGACGGCGGCGGCGGGGTTGCCCCTAGAAGACATGGAGTTTGTCCAGTTTCATCCAACGGGACTCTATCCAGTGGGGGTCTTAATCTCGGAAGCGGTGCGGGGTGAAGGCGCTTATTTGATCAACTCGCAGGGCGATCGCTTCATGGCCAACTATGCGCCCAGCCGCATGGAGCTTGCCCCGCGAGATATTACCTCACGGGCAATCGTCAAAGAAATTCGGGCAGGGCGTGGGATCAACCTAGACGGCACGCCGGGTGGCCCTTTGGTGCATTTGGACGTGCGCCACCTAGGCAAAGAACAGATTATGAGCCGCATTCCCTTTTGCTGGGAAGAGGCGCACCGCTTAGTGGGCATTGACGCCGTACATCAGCCGATCCCCGTGCGCCCCACCGTGCACTACTCTATGGGCGGCATTCCTACCAACACCGACGGCCAAGTGCACAGCGGCACCGACGG
>JAYUYI010000110.1:0-5348 GCA_043752545.1 Thermoleptolyngbya sp. | reverse complement strand
TGAGTTTATGAATTCGGCAAATGAGGTGTTGGTGGTTGGCGGCGGGATCGTCGGCTTGGCGATCGCCCTCGAATTAAAGCTGCGCGGCGCACAGGTTACGGTTCTGAGCCGAGATTTTCAGCAAGCCGCTGCCCACGCCGCCGCTGGCATGCTAGCTCCCCATGCCGAAGATTTGGCGGGCGATATGCGTCAGCTTTGTCTTCGCAGTCGCGCCCTCTACGCCGATTGGACTCGTAAGCTAGAAGACATCAGCGGCATGGCTACGGGATACTGGGCCTGCGGTATTTTGGCTCCCCAATATACCAACCAGTATGCTAACCAATATGCCCAGCAGCACGAAAACGCTGATAAAGACGCCAAACCGCTCAGGTCGCAGTCCTTTTCCCCGTGGCTGAGCCAATCCGCAATTCATCTGGCACAGCCAGGACTTGGCGCTGACGTCATCGGCGGTTGGTGGTACCCCGAAGATGGCCAAGTGGACAATCGGGCATTGGCCAAGGCGCTGCGGGCGGCGGCTGAGACGCTAGGGGTGGATATTCGTGAAGGGGTTACAGTTACAGGGTTTGAGCAGCAGGGCGAGCTGGTAACGGCGGTTCAAACGACAGCAGGAGAATGGCGATCGCCCCACTATGTGTTGGCCACAGGGGCGTGGTCGCAGTCGCTGTTGCCCGTTCCGGTGCAGCCCCGCAAAGGGCAAATGCTGTCGCTGTCTTTGCCCCCCAGTTCTGCCTCAGGTTCTGCCTCAGGTTTTGTCCCAGAGTGGCCGCTGCAACGGGTGCTCTATGGGCAAGAGGTTTACATCGTGCCCCGGCAAGATCACCGCATCGTCATCGGTGCCACCAATGAGGCGGTCGGCTTTACTCCTCACAACACTCCAGCTGCGATCGCCCAGCTGTTAACCGCCGCGATTCGGCTGTATCCGGCGCTGCAAGATCTGCCGCTGACAGAATTTTGGTGGGGCTTTCGGCCTGCGACCCCCGACGAGTTGCCAGTTTTGGGGCGCAGCCTGTGTCGTAATTTGACCTTGGCCACCGGACATTATCGCAACGGTATTTTGCTTGCCCCCATTACGGCCAAGCTGATTGCCGACTGGGTTTGGCAGCAGCAGGCCGATCCATTGTTAGATGCCTTTGCCTGGGAGCGATTTTATTTGCCCACCTCTCCCTCTACTCCCGCCTTCAGTCCTGCTCCCTTAGCCGTGATCTCCCCCAACGCCACACCTGCTAAATCACCCACCTCATCCCCTTCCACCCTCCCAATGCTTCAATATTCCACTCCAATCGACGCAGCACCTCTGCCCCTTCAACCGCCCACAGCCGATCCGCCATTGATTATTGCTAATCGACCCTTTCATTCACGGCTAATGACAGGTACGGGCAAATACGCCAACTTTGACCTCATGCGCCAGAGCGTTGCCTCCAGCGGTAGCGAAATCGTCACTGTGGCGGTGCGCCGCGTGCAGACCAATGCCCCAGGCCATGAGGGGCTAGCAGAAGCGCTAGACTGGAGCACAATTTGGATGTTGCCCAATACTGCTGGCTGTAAGACAGCGGAGGAAGCCATTCGGGTGGCGCGACTGGGGCGCGAAATGGCAAAGCTGTTGGGTCAAGAAGACAACAACTTTATCAAACTAGAGGTGATCCCCGATGCCAAATATTTGCTGCCCGACCCCTTTGGTACCTTAGAAGCAGCGGAACAATTGGTGAAGGAAGGCTTTGCCGTATTACCCTACATCAACGCCGACCCGCTGCTGGCCAAACGGTTAGAAGAAGCGGGCTGTGCCACGGTGATGCCACTCGGATCACCGATCGGCTCGGGGCAAGGGATTAAGAATGCCGCCAATATTCAAATCATCATAGAAAATGCCACCGTGCCCGTAGTGGTCGATGCGGGAATTGGTACCCCTAGCGAAGCGGCTGCCGCGATGGAGATGGGAGCCGATGCACTGTTGATCAATACCGCGATCGCCCAAGCCAACAACCCGGTACTGATGGGGCAAGCGATGGGGCTAGCGGCACAGGCAGGCAGAATGGCCTACCTGGCAGGGCGGATTCCAGTCAAGGGAATGGCGATCGCCAGTTCACCGCTGACCGGCACCATTACTAGCTAAAGATTGACCCTGTAGTTTTTGTGCTTACAGGTGATTGTGCCCTAGCGGAAGGTTGATCATGAGCGTGACGATCGTTAAATTTAGGGCTTACGGGGAAGGTGTGTAGATCCCCGACTTCTGATGAAAACTCAGCCATAGCGCCTGATCCCATCGTAGAAGTCGGGAATCTTTGCTCTGGAGACTAGGACTACTGCCATAAAACTCTACTTGCGGCAGCTAATCTCAGCACCCATTTCTGAAAGCTACTCCAATATTTTGCAGAATTTACGTTTCGATTCATAAATAATTTTTTGAATAGGAATTGAAACTACTGTTTTCCTATGACAAAAGTGTTTTTCTGGTTTCCGTCAATTTTTTGGCTTCAGGATGCTTCGTCGCAATTCCATACATTTGCTTAAGGTGTATGTCTAACGCACAAGCTCACCCGCCGCCGGAAGCCGGAGCGAAGGGAGGAACGACCGAAGCGCAGGCTGTAGGCGGTCGGGTGCAGCGCCTTGTTGTGTAGATGTCGGTCGGTTGAAGGATGTATCCTTAATGCTATGCCTACGAACCCTCTTGTCGAAGTGTTTGGTTATAACGTCACAGATATGTCGCCCGAAGCGGTAAGGCATCGCACGGGCAGATTGTGCCCATTTCATAACTCGTCCGGTTTGAATTGCACCAAAGACAGCAAAACCGACCCGTTAGGTGTTTGCACCGTTTCTCACAAAAACGCCCCCGCTATCACTTGCCCTGTGCGATTTCGGCAAGATATGTTGATTGTCACTGACGCTGCTCGCTTTTTCTTCCCGCCAAATACGCGCTATTTAGCGCTCACAGAAGTTCGACTAAATGACAAAAACGGGAAATCGGCGGGCAACATTGATATGGTTTTGGTTACGCTTGATGATAACGACGAAATCGTTGATTTTGGCGCGCTGGAAGTTCAAGCGGTTTACGTTTCAGGGAATGTAAAGAAGCCTTTTAAGCATTACATGAGCGACCCTGCGGCTCATGCAAATATGGAATGGCCTTCGCTTGGTTATCCCAAACCAGACTATTTATCCTCGTCTCGCAAACGTCTCGCACCGCAATTGATTTTTAAAGGTGGCATCCTCAATAACTGGGGCAAGAAAATGGCGGTTGCGGTTCACACTTCATTTTTCGAGCAGCTACCGACGCTCCCCGAAGTTGACTCCACAAAAGCAGAAATAGCTTGGCTGACTTACGATTTGAACTTGGATTCGGTGAATAATCGCTACAAGTTGGAATCTGCCAAGACGTATTACACGAGCTTTCAGGACGCGCTGAGTGCAATCACTATCGCCGACGCTGGAGATGTAAACACATTTATAAAAACACTGGCAGAAAGAATTAAGCGTGGCAAAATCATGGGCACGCCGCCAGCATCGGAATTACCGCCGGATGTAGAACCACCGCTTGGATTGATAGAAGAACAAGACACCGACACGGAGGGCTATTGATGCAATCCACGTTGTTCGGCGAGGAAGTGGCTAAAGTTAGAAATGACGTTGTGAATGTGGCGAGCGTGCCTCAACGCAGCCCATTCCGTTATCCGGGCGGTAAAACGTGGCTTGTTCCGCGTTTGCGGCAATGGCTCGAAAGTCAGCCAAGTAAACCACGCGAATTTATTGAACCGTTTACTGGCGGCGGTATTTCCAGTTTGACGACAGCTTTTGAACATCGCGCCGAATGGGTTACGATGGTAGAACGCGACGAACAAGTAGCATCCGTTTGGCGTGTCATTCTACAACAGCCTGACGGCGGCGAATGGCTTGCCGACCGAATTATCCATTTTAATTTAACGCCAGACAGCGCACAGGAAGTACTCTGCAAGCCTGAACCGACTTTACGCGAAACGGCGTTTCGCACGTTGTTGAAAAATCGCATCAATCATGGCGGTATTCTAGCGCCGGGCGTTGGCATCCTAAAACACGGCGAGAATGGAAAAGGCATTAAATCACGCTGGTATCCTGAAACATTGCAAAAACGCATTCTCGATATTGTGAATCAGCGCGACAATATTCAATTCATCGAAGGCGACGGAATGCGAGTACTCGCTGAGAATGCACGCCGGGCCGATGCGGTCTTTTTCATTGACCCGCCTTACACATCAGGAAAAGGAAAGCGTGCGGGCACGCGCCTTTATGCCTACAACGAACTTGACCATGAAGAACTCTTTAGAATAGCCTCAACTCTTGAAGGCGATTTTCTAATGACTTATGACAACGCGCAAAGCGTGTTGGAACTTGCCGGAAAGTTTGGTTTCAATACCAAACTTGTAGCCATGAAAAATACACACCACGCCGAAATGAGCGAATTGCTCATCGGGCGAAATTTGAATTGGTTGCATTGATCCTAAACCTGCGCCTTCCAGAAAGCTGCGCGCATCCACACAACGACTCAAATCAGCGGCGGCAGGTAACCTCAAACTCAGCACCAGAGGCTTTCAACCGTCCGCCTGCATTTGAATTGTTAGACCTCAGAGACTCTCAATGAACTCCTCGACTGTAACTCGCGCTTGCTTGAGAATGCCGCTCAACGTACCAGCTTTCAATTCTCGATGCACAGGTACAACATAGCCAACTTCGCCCTCTTCGGTCTCCTTCTTCAGGACAACATGGCTACCAGTTTGACGAACTTGCTCGAATCCTAAACGTTCCAATGCCCGAATCGCTTCTCTGCTTGAGATTCGTGGCAATTTAGGCATAGCTTACCTCAATGCTAGTCACGAATCTGGGAGAGGTTTCAGGTAGAGGAAATTCCTCTAAGTAGAGCTGCGTTGCTTTCCTCAAGCCAGCGATCGCCTGTTCGATCGTTTCTCCCTGATCGACTGTGCCAACTTCTGGACATTCAGCGATGTAAACATCCTCTTCTTTGTAGAGAATGACTGTAAAGCTACGAATCTTCATCGTGTTTCATCCTCAAATCCTCTTTTAGAAAGCATTACATCACCCTTCTCCAGAGATCGGCAAAGGGTGACATGGTGACCTGAAGCGAAATTCAATCAGACAATCTGTATGTGTAATCAAACCCAGCAGGTCGTACCGTTGTAAAACCTACCATTACTCTTCCTCTACCTGTGCAGCGAGATTCATCATTAGCACCGGTAATATTCCAAGTCCGCTGAGTTGGGAACTGAATAACACATCTACGGGTTGATCCCGTCGTAAATCCTCCAATGTTTTCGCCATATATTGAAATATCATGATTGGCGGCTGATCCCGTAAAAAGCACA
>JAYUYI010000109.1:0-2058 GCA_043752545.1 Thermoleptolyngbya sp. | reverse complement strand
ACAGTCGCCACTCCCCGCTGCTGCCAAACCCAGCGGCGCAGATCAAAGACGAACGTGACCATCTGGCTCAGAAAAAGTGTCATAGGTTCAGATAACTCAAAACTCAAAACTCACTCAACGCTGCTTCCCGAGCTGCACCGTATAGGTTTCGCCCATAGCAAAGACGCGATCGCCCTCCACCAACCGCCGCCCGCGCTGCACCTCGGTTTGCTGATTCACCCGCACTTCCCCAGCCTGAATCAGCATTTTGGCCTCGCCGCCCGTTTGCACCACTCCTGTCCATTTCAAAAACTGGTCGAGCTTAATTGTGTTGTCTGCTGTTGCCATACGATTTAATCTCAGCGATCGCGATTTCTGATTCTCCTGCCTTTATTCTGCTCTATCTCTGCGGCGGCTGATTGATCGCTTAGCAGAGCCGACCCGCTATGGTTCTAGGCCAAGTATCCCCTGGTCGCCGTCTAGGTAAACCGGAATGCCCACAGGGAGACAGGCATTGCTGCCGTCGTGGCCAAACGGCAGGTCGGACACAATCGGCAGCCCCAAGTCGGCAAGGCGATCGCGCAACACCCCTTCCACCGGGAAACTGGGCACATTTGGCGGCGCATCGCACTGGCTAAACCGTCCCAACGCAATGCCGTTAACTTTTTTGAAAATGCCACAGGTGCGCCAGTATGTCAGCATCCGGTCAATTCGGTAGGGAGCTTCTGACACGTCTTCTAGCGCCAAAATCACGCCGTCTAAACTGGGCTGAAACGGGGTGTGCAGCAGATGCGTGGCCACCGTCAGATTTCCTGGCAGCAAAATTCCACGGGTGCGCCCTCCCCCCCAGCCGATCCCTTTCAGCGGCGGCAGACTGCCTGCCTGCACCCAGTCAAAAAGTCGCGCTACTGACCAGGCAGGCTCTAGCCCCAAGGTGGTCAGTACGGGGGCATGTAGGGCCGATACCTGCTGCTGCCCCAAGCTCCACAGCAGGCCGGTAATGTCGGAAAACCCAATCAGCCACTTGGGTGCCACTGCTGGCCAATGCCAATCTTCTAGCAGCCGGGTCGTGCCATAGCCGCCCCGCGCACACAAAATACCCCGACAGTCTGGGTCGTTCCAAGCGTCGTGTAGCTGCGATCGCCGCTCTTGATCTGTCCCTGCCAAATAGCCCCAGCGCTTATCAAAATTGGGCGGCACCTCTACCCGATACCCGTGCGATCGCCACACCTCTACCCCCTTGTGAAACGACTCCATCTCCCGCAACGTGCCGCTGGGCACAATCACGCGGAGCAAGTCACCAGGTTGAAGCGGAGCAGGAGGGGTGCAGGGGAGCATGAAGGAAGGGATGAGGGATGAGGGAGGAAGGAGGAGGGAGGAAGGACGTTCGCGTCAGCGTACTCGTTTCGAGAAGCACGCTACGCGAAGCGTAGGAGGAGGGAGGAAGGATGTAGCTTGCTTCTGCGCAGCAGTAGGATGTTCGGCTTTGCCGTACTCGTTCCGAGAAGCACGCTACGCGAAGCGTGGGATGAAAGGGGAGCACCTGATATTTGTTTGCGACGTGACTCAGTTTGTGACTACCTGGACTGACTAGATACTTGTACTGACCCTATGTGCAACTTTCCCGAACCTCCCTCACCCAAACCCCTCTCCCAGAGCGGGATAGGGGCTAAAGACAGGTTCGGTTCCCCTTCTTCCCTTGTGGGAGAAGGGGTTAGGGGATGAGGGCTATCTTAAAGTTGCATATCGCGTGATACTGACTAAATAATAGACCTCGCAACTTTTTGTCTGCATGAATTGTTTCCCAACCTCACTGGGAAACAATTCATCCTTCATCCCTCATCCTTCCCTTCACCCTACGGGTTTTTGGACAAACTGCAAAATGCCAACGGCGATCGCCTGCGATAGTTTGGTGCGGTAGTTGGGATTGGCCAGGTTGAGGGCGTCTTGGGTGCCTGTGAGAAAACCCAGTTCTAGGTGGATGGCGGGAATGGTGGGCGATCGCAAAATGGGGAACGTAGCGGCTTTGATGCCCCGGTCGGTGAGTTGGAGGGTTTGCACCACGTTAGAGTGCACCAC
>JAYUYI010000108.1:0-2059 GCA_043752545.1 Thermoleptolyngbya sp. | reverse complement strand
TCGAATTAATTCTGGCTAAAATCTACATTTAGGCATATCTAAATTGAAACCATCTGGGGCAGTTTGGGGAACTGTAGACTCAGCTTTGGTATCTATTTACTTCCTCCCAGACTCGATGCGACTGGATCTGTCTGGAGTGGCAGCGGCACCCCTGCAATTGGTGCATTTGCATTACAAAGGCGATATTACGCAGGCGATCGCTTGATGCTAAATCGGGGCGATCGCCTGTAGACCGCAGTCAGGCTGCTCCAGTCTGGAGATTTGTTCAACTTAGTGGGTGATATTGGCGATTGTGGTGATAAGTATCAGCATTGAGGGCAACTGATGCCCAGACAAAAACGATTGGCGTTCGGCATTCTCTTTCTAGCTACGTTCTTGATTTTCGCAATTGTAGGACTGACTCAACGCCCAGACGGCCAACGGTCAGACATGGCGCTGCCGACGACTGCCCTAACTCCAAGCCGAACGGCCTTTGTCCACTTATTTGAGTGGACGTGGAATGATGTAGCTCAAGAGTGTGAGACGTTTTTGGGGCCAAATGGGTACGCCGCTGTCCAGATTTCGCCACCGAATGAGCATGTAGTTTTCGCCGATCGCCAGTTTCCTTGGTGGCAACGGTATCAGCCCGTTAGCTATCAGTTGATCAGTCGCAGTGGCGATCGCACACAGCTGGTCAACATGATTCGCCGCTGCCATGCTGCTGGAGTCAAGGTCTATGCCGATGCAGTTATTAACCACATGGCTGGTGTAGCTCAGGGGATTGGCAGCGCTGGGTCACGCTTTACCAAGTACAACTACCCAGGCATTTACACCAGTCAAGACTTTCATCCTTGCCGCCGAGACATTAAAAGCTACCAAGACCGGGCAGATGTAATCAATTGTGAGCTAGTGGGCTTGGCTGATTTGAACACGAGTTCTCCCCATGTGCAGCAACAGATTGCGGCCTATTTAAAGCAACTGGTGAGCCTAGGGATTGACGGATTTCGGATTGATGCGGCTAAACATATCAGTGCCACCGATTTGCAGGCTATTTTGCAGCGGTTAACGCAGACTATTTCCACCAAACCCTTAATTTACCAGGAAGTAATTGATCCGGGTACGGAAGCGGTGAAGAAAATTGAGTACTACGACAACGGCAAGGTGACGGAGTTTGAGTATGGCAGGCGGTTGGGTGAAATTTTTACGGGGGTTGGGGGACAACACTTAGCTCAACTGAAAACCTTGGGAGAAAGTTGGGGGCTAGTGCCTACTGATAAAGCGGTTGTCTTTATTGACAATCACGATAAACAGCGTGGACATGGCGGCGGCGGCAGCTACCTGACGTACAAAAACGGCAAGCTGTATGACTTGGCTACCGTGTTTATGCTGGCGCATCCCTATGGCTACCCGCAGGTGATGTCGAGCTATGCCTTTGACTCTAGTGACCAAGGCCCTCCGGCGGATGCCCAAGGCAAAACGCAGCCAGTGTTTGTCAACGGCAAATCTACCTGTTTTGACGCGTGGATCTGTGAACATCGACGGCAGGCGATCGCCTCCATGGTTGGCTTTCGTAACACAGTGGGCACTGCCCCGCTGACCGATTGGTGGAGCGATGGCGGTAATCAAATTGCCTTTGGCCGGGGCGATCGCGGGTTTGTTGTGATCAACCGCAGCGATACCTCGCTCACCCACACCTTTCAAACCCAGCTGCCTCCCGGCACCTACTGCAATGTAATGCGCTCAGGTCAATTAGCAAAAGGCCAGGATTGCGCAGATGCGCCGCTAGTGGTGGATCAAACTGGAAAAGTTACTGTTGCGATCGCCAGCATGGATGCGGTGGCATTACATGTAGGGGCAGGAGTAGGCAAATAAAATAGGCGATCGCCTCCTCGCACCCCCACTCCTATTCTCCGTCCAAAATTTCACCCAAATAAAGCTGCACAAATGCCCGTGCAACCTTGGGATTGAGCTGCTTGAGGGCTTTAGCTTCTAGACGGGAAGCCCCGCGCTCTACCTGTACTCAGGTGTTCGCGTAGCAACTCCGTAGGAGTAACGTCGGGATGAGAGGCGCGTGAGGGAG
>JAYUYI010000107.1:0-12360 GCA_043752545.1 Thermoleptolyngbya sp. | reverse complement strand
CAGAAGCTGTGGCTTGATAGCGCACCGTAGAAGTTGTTAATGCCGAGTCATAGGATGCCGTTTCACAGCAAAATGCACCTAAAATGGCAACCAGTTCTTGGACGACGGCTTGCAAAATGTAGTTTTCATCCAGGTTGTCGCGAACTTTATCGGTAATCCGTTTTAGTCCCGACTCTAACTTACTGGCCTGCTGCAATTGAAGCGTTCGCTCTTTGACCTGACGGTTTAGATCGGCGTTGAGTTTTTCTAAAAGTAGCTTGATTTGCTTAATTTCGCTAATGTCACGCAGCAGCCACCGAAACTGAAGGCGATCGCTGCCTCGCTGACGAATCGCGTTGACCGTAATGTCAGCATCAAAGGCGACGCCTTGACGGGGCCACAGCCGCAGTTCCCAATTTTGAATAGATTGTGTTTGCTGCAACCGAGTAAGCCCTGTATAAAAGGCAGAATAGTCGGCTTCGGCAATGAACACCAACAGCGGCTTACCGATTAAAAACTGCTGGGATATGTTGAGCTTGGTCGCGATCGCCAAGTTTGCTTCTTGAATTCGCCCTTTAGCATCAGTGACTAAGTATCCGTCGGGAGCTTGATCAAATAGGTCAAAATAGCGTTGCCGCTCTACTTCTACGCCATTTCGAGTGCTAATCAGCTCTTGGTGCTGCTGCCATACCTCTTCTTCAGCCGCCTGTAACTCTTCCAGTACACCATGCAGTTCTGAGAGAGCTTGCTCCACTAGATCTTGCTGGACGGGTGATGCAATCGCTAGTTGCCGCAGTGCTAAAGCCCGCTGATATACAGCCTCAATCTGGGCAGAAATCGCCATATTTTGCCGAGTTTACTGGTTTTTGTAACTTTTGTGGCGAGTAGATTTCACAGGTTGTGACAACGCTAGCCATAGTTCGAGTGAGTTTCTTCTCTCATCTTAGGTGACTCTTAGGCGACAAACCATCTACCGCAAAGCTGAGATAGCAGTGTGTTGATAAACTTCATTATTCAGACACGCGGTGCAACTTTAAACTACCCCACTGTTGCGCAGAAGCAGTGGGGTGAAAGATTTGTCAGTTAACTTAGATTACGCCCACATCAACGCTGATACTTTTTCATTAGGCGCTGAACCTCCACCATTCAACGCTTAATGTCTATCATTTGACGCCGATTTTTTAGGGCTTGTGCGTATGGTGTTTAGATCCCCGACTTCTGACTAAAACTCAGCTATGACGCCTGATTCCATCGTAGAAGTCGGGGATCTTTGCGGAACCCTCCCCAATCCCCTGACTCAGCAGCAACGCGTAGCGCTTCCAGCGACCCTTGATACTCACCGATGCGCCCTTGCGGAGGGGGTGTGGGGGACGGGCTTCGTCCCCTGCTGGGGGTTTGGGGGAAGCCCCCAAGGCTGTTGGCTCGATTTCCTCTCCCCTTTCCCCCGGTCAACCGACGGTTTTTCTACCCTAAGGATTACGAACAACAGACTAACTCCCCCCTAGCGTCATCTATGAAGATAGAGAAGCTACTTGAAACAAACTGTTACAATGCTTCACAGAGGCGTAATTCCTGCTCTTCCCCCCGCAAAACCCATGCAAACTGCCGAGACTGCCCAGATCAAAGATGTACCCACCCGGCTAGCGATCGCTGAACCCCTCAAGCCAGAAGAGGGACATCTCAAATCTGCTCACGATGCGTCACTCACAGCACCACTCCGCTACGATCCAGTGGCGATCGCCCATCACTACAAGTCTCGTCCCTTGCAGGTTGGCAGACGCATCATTGCTATCTTTCTGCCCTTCATCAATTTTGCTGTCGGGCTGTGGTGGGACAAGCAACTGGGGCACATAGAACGCAATCAGTCGCGACGCGCCATTCGGCTCCGGGAAATGCTGACCAACTTAGGGCCAGCATCCATCAAAGTGGGTCAAGCCTTGTCTACCCGACCCGACCTGGTACCTGCCGTTTATTTAGACGAGCTGACCAAGCTACAAGATCAGCTGCCGCCCTTCCCCAACGAAATCGCCTTTCGGTTTATTGAAGAAGAATTGGGCGATCGCCCCGAACACATCTACGCCGAGCTGTCGGCTGACCCGATCGCCGCTGCCTCCTTGGGGCAGGTCTACAAAGGAAAACTCAAAACAGGTGAAACAGTTGCCGTCAAAGTGCAGCGACCTGGCCTAGCCGAAAACATTACCCTCGACCTCTACATTCTGCGCACCCTGGCCAGCTGGGCAGGCAAGTTTTTTACGCGCATCCGGAGTGACCTGGTAGGCATCATGGACGAATTCGGTGCCCGCATCTTTGAGGAGATGGACTACACCCACGAAGGGCAAAATGCTGAACGGTTTGCCCAGCTCTACGGCCACATGACCGACATCTACGTCCCCTGCATCTATTGGGAATATACTCACCGCCGGGTGCTGACGATGGAGTGGATTAATGGCGTCAAACTGACCAAGCCTGACGAGGTGCGCGCCCAAGGCGGAGATGCAGCTTACTTGGTGGATGTGGGGGTTCAATGTTCCCTGCGGCAGCTGTTAGAGCACGGATTTTTCCACGCCGATCCCCATCCCGGCAACCTGCTGGCCACGCCCGATGGCAAGCTAGCCTACCTCGACTTTGGCATGATGAGCGAAGTCAAGCCCCAGCAGCGCTATGGGCTGATTGAAGCGATCGTCCACATGGTGAACCGTGACTTTGAAGGACTGGCCAACGATTACGTCAAGCTCGACTTTCTCACGCCCGATACTGACCTAACGCCCATTATTCCAGCGCTCACGACGGTGTTCAACAATGCCCTTGGCTCCAGCGTGGCAGAGCTAAACTTCAAGAGCATTACCGATCAGCTCTCCGACGTGATGTACGAATATCCGTTTCGGGTGCCTGCCTATTATGCACTGATTATTCGCTCGTTAGTGACCCTAGAAGGGATTGCGATTAACGTTGATCCCAACTTTAAGGTACTCAGTAAAGCCTACCCCTATGTGGCAAGACGGCTGCTAACCGATTCGTCTTCGGAGCTACGCGCGTCCCTACGCGACCTGCTGTTCAAAAACGGCAGTTTCCGCTGGAACCGTTTAGAAAACCTGCTCAGCAATGCCAAAGATAGCTCCGATTATGACCTGAGCACGGCGCTCGACCAAGCCGCTAACTTTTTGTTCTCAGAGCGGGGCGACTTTATTCGGGAATACCTGGTAGACGAAATTGTTAAAGGGGTGGATAGTTTCGGTCAAACGACCGTGCAGCGCTTTACCTCAGCCATTCGAGACCGGATTGGGTTAGGCAATCCTACCCCTGTGACGGCACCGCCAGAGCAAAAAAATCTGGAACATCTGGCTCGGATTATGACCATTTTGCGCGAGACGCCTGGGTTTGACCCAATGCAGCTGGTGCCGCTCATACCCAATCTGCTGCTGCGTCCCGAAACCCAGCGGATGGGTCAGCAAATTGCTGGCGGTCTAGCCCAACGGGCAGCGGCTCGGTTTATCCGAGAATTTTTGTTGCCCGCAGATCCGGGAGTGGCCAACGGTAGCCAAGCACCCGCAGCCAACGGCAGCAAAGCCCTACCGCCAGAGACGCGGCCTCCACTGGTTTTATCTGCCTCGCGCCGCTAGAAATCGTAATTTTTGGAAACTATGCTGAGCCGTAATCATTTTTAGCATTTTCGCAAAAGCAAAGTCTGCCATACACTTCGACCTCACTGGGAATCGTATGATGGGTGGAACTCTGTGAGCAACAGCGTGGTATGCAGGTGGACCAACTGAAAGACCTTTGTTGGCTTGAGCAGGTGCAGCCCGGTGATCGCTCAGAGGTGGGAGATAAGGCATCCAATTTGGCGCTGGTGATCCAGCGTGGGTATCCGGTAATTCCTGGCTTTGTGGTGCCGCATCGAGTATTCCGTCGGTTTTTGTCAGAGATTAACTGGCTAGAGCCGCTGTTTGGCGATTTACCCGACTCGGCGCTCTATGTGGATGTGAACAATGCCCGACAGTTGCAGGCGATCGCCCAACAAATTCGTCAGGCGATTGTCACCACTCCGCTGTGGGACGACTGGCTAGCGCAGGTTGAAACCCAGGTGCAGGCATGGGAGGCTCCCATGCTAATTTTGCGCCCCTCGCTGGCGCTCATGCCCGACCTAGAACCAGCCCTGACGAACAGCACGCGAGGACTGCTGAGTGCCCAGGTGTGTCGAGCCGAACGGGGTGCGATCGCCCATGGATTGCGCCAGGTGTGGGCAGAATTATTTCGAGCCAAAAGTTTGTTTTATTGGCAGCGATCGCGCCTGCAACTGCACCAGCTGCGGCTGGGAGTATTGGTACAACCGATTCAGTCGGCGATCGCGGCAGGTGATGCCCATATCGATAGCTCCCGCTTAGAAATTCGCTCGGTTTGTGGGCTGGGTATGGCGCTGAACTGGGGAGACATTACCCCCGACATAGCGCAGCTTCATCCGTCTACTGGAGCGCTACAGACCCACACGACGGGTCTGAAAACCCATGCCTATCGCTTGGCTGCTGCCGCAGAAATCGCAGAGGCCAAAAGGGCAGACCCAGATCAACCGGGCTATGCGTCTGCCCTTTGTCTCAAAGCCGACCTGCTGGATTCGAGTGCCCAACACCATTCGGCTTTAACAGCTGACCAGCGGCAGCAGGTCGCCGATTTGGTGCGCCACGTCCATGCCAGTTTGGGTCACGATCTGGATGTGGAATGGACCATTCCATCCCTGAGTTCCGATGCCGCTACCGCCCTCACCGCTGCGCCCTGTATTACACAAGTCAATCTCACACAAATCAATCTTACACAAATCAATGTTCAGCGCCGTTTGGTACCCTCCACCGACGATAGCATTGCCGCCAAGCCCGAATGTGCAGCGTCCGTGTCAACGCGGGCAGCGGCGCTGATTGCGACAGAGGAGCAGTCAGCAGCAGATGCAGCGGCAGTTGCAGCACATCTGTTGTCAGGCACGCCCTCCATGGCATCGAGTATTGCATCCCAGCGCTCGTCCAATCTTGGATCGATCGATCAATCGACAGCTCCTGACTTAGTTTTGACAGGCATTGCTGCCGCTCCGGGCGAAACCTTTGCCCGCGTGCTAGTGATTGCCGATGGCCACCCGCCGCTGGCTCTAATCCCGGTTGGCACGGTGCTGGTGGTGCCGAGCGTTACCCCCAACTGGCTCCCCCAACTGCAACAGGTGAGCGGCATTATTGCCGAGCAGGGCGGCATGACCAGCCATGGGGCAATTTTGGCTCGTGAGCTGGGCATCCCGGCGGTTGTGGGCGTACCGCAGGCGACGCAGCTGCTGCAAACGGGCGATCTTGTGGGTATCTATGGCGATCGCGGCTCAGTTTATCGGTTAGCGCCTCACACCACTCTGCTCGATCTGGAGCAACAGACCAACGACGCTCCCCCACTGCAGACCTGGGGCAGGCCAAATGCGACCCAGCTCATGCTCAACGTGAGTCAGGTAGAGGCGATCGCCCGCTCTAGCCAGCTGCCCGTGGATGGGATCGGCTTGCTGCGAGCAGAACACCTGCTGCTGGGTGGGTTGCCGTCTCAGTCCGGTGCTAACCCCGCTGCCCAGCCGCCTTGGACTGCCGATCCGGCGGCGCTAACCCAACAGCTTGTAACGCTACTCCAGCCCTTTGTAGTGGCCTTTGCCCCGCGTCCTGTCTTTTACCGATCGCTAGATGTGCGATCGCACGAATTTTCCAGCCTCTCCTCAACCCCCCTTCTATCGCCCGGAGCCAATCCCATTTTGGGCTGTCATGGCACCTTCAGCTATCGGCTCCACCCTGCCTATTTTGAAGCAGAACTAGCAGCGCTGCGTCAGATCCAACAGGCGCAGTTACAGCAAGCGGGATACTCGAACCTGCGTCTGATTTTGCCGTTTGTGCGCACGGTAGAAGAGTTTCAGTTTTGCCAACAGCGCGTAGTCGAAGCAGGGCTAACTCAAGCGCCTAACTTTGAGCTTTGGATCATGGCCGAGGTGCCTGCTGTGTTGTTTTTGCTGCCCGAATTTGTGCAGGCCGGCGTGCAGGGAATCGCCATTGGCAGTAACGATCTGACTCAGCTATTGCTGGCAATCGATCGCGACAATCCACAGATGGCAGACGCTTACACAGCAGCCCATCCAGCAGTAATGCGGGCGATGCAACAGTTAATTGAAACGGCGCGGCAGCTCGGCATTCCCTGCTGCATTTGCGGCGAAGCCCCGGTGCTGCATCCCGAAATCATCGACGACCTAGTTCGCTGGGGGATCAGCTCAATTTCTGTTAACCCTGCGGCCATTCCCCAAACCTATCGGGCGATCGCGCGGGCAGAGCAACGACTGCTGCTAGACGCAGCACGGCGATCGCTAGAACCCTAACCCGGCAAGGGCTGCTCTCACAACACAGTGCCAATAGCGGAAAACTCGAGACACCTTTTAAGAAAGTTTACGTTTGTTTAAACTTTTGTCATCTTTCGTTTCGCTCCTCAACAGACTGTTATTGTTTTGGTCTTAACAGCCCTATAACAAAGTGATGCTATGAAAAGTACTAATCATCTGGGTCAATCCCTTTCCTTCGGGCTTGTATTGGTGTTGGCCTGTGTTGGGGTGGTGGCTTTAATGGCTACTCAGGCCAATATGTTGCCTTAAAGACAAGAAGCTTTTCTGAGAAAAATAATTTAGTTTTGTTAAGGATTTGAGCAAGTTTTGAACGGGAGTAGAGATCATGCCCCTGCCTGGAGCGATAGGTGGACTGGGTTCGCAGTCACAATCGTTCCAGTCAGAGGCATTTTTTTGGCTAAAATTTGCCTCCAGCGTGAGCGTTTCGCTCCCGTTATTTCAGCCGCCTGCTTTCAACCGCCTTAGGCCGTTTCTAAGATATCGCTGGGGCGATCGCCCACCCCTGATGTCGCCTCTAGCGCGTCGAGCATTTCTAGCATCTCGCGCTCAAATACTACCTGTGCCCGGTTAGTTCTGCCGCCTAGGTACAGCATGGTACCCTCTTGCAGCGCCCACACTTGCGAATGGGACACGTAGCTCATCATGACGCTAATCATCAGCAGGCCAAAGCCCAAGTACACGACGGGAATGCCCGGATCGGCCTTGATTTGTAAACCCGTACTGCCCACCACTTCTTCAATTGTGAGCTTGATGCCATTGATGTCGGCAGCGGTGCCCTGGCGAATGGTCGTCAGCAGATTGCCGTCGTTGCCATACACCAGCACCGTTCCCTGCAAATCTTTGGCCAGCACCGATACCCCGTCACTCAAGTCCGGTTTGGTCGGCACCCAGGTGCCCCAAAGCCTTGCCTTGCTGCCGTCCAGCTTCGACATTGGCAGTTGAAACACCGGGCTGTTATTGAACTTCACCCGCAAGGCGGCGATCGCCCAATCGGCCTGATACATCGTCACACCCTTGTAGCGCATGGGTTCGTTGACGTGAATCGTTTTCCGTTTGACCTCGTTGCCGTCCGCATCCAGCACCGACAGGTCTGAGTAAAACTGATCGATGCCGCCCTCCGGCGTATAGTCAATCCAAAATCGGTTGACCTTAACCGACCAGTCCTTGGGGATTTGCGGCTCTGCCCAGGGACCCGCGTCAAAAATGTTTTGCACTCGGAAGGTTTCGCCAGCAGGCACCATTTCTTGGGCAAAAAAGCCAGTCATCGCGCCCAAAATTGACCCAGCCAGCACAAGCAACATACTGGCATGGACAATAATCGGCCCAATCCGTCCCACGATGCCCTTGCGCGCGTAGAGCGTATTGCCGTCCTGGAAAATTTTGTAGCGGTTTTTCTGGAGTAGCGACGTCAGCGACTCCATTGCAACAGCATCTAACTCGGCACTCAGCGCCAGTTTTTCGTACTGTCGCGGCTGCTTGTAGTAGCTCCACTTTTGGGCGGCTTTGAGGGAGGGAAACTGCCGCGTAAAGGTGCAGGCCGTGAGGCTGGAGCCAAACAAGATCAGCAGTGCCAAAAACCACCAGGTGCGATAGACGTGGTCTAACCCGACCACCTGGATCACCTTCCAGGTGAGAAAGCCAAACAGCGCCGGATGCTCAGGATAGTTGGATTGGTAGAAGGCAGGGGTTTCGCCTTGCTCAATCACGGTACCCGAAATGCTAAAGACAGCGATCGCCAGCAGTAGCATAATCGCCAGCCGCAAATCGGCCAGCAGCGGCAATAATTCTCGCTGAAAGTAGTAGCGGGGTACCTGTTTCCAGGTGGTAGGTTTAGAAACAGGTAGGTCGTTTGCAGCCATAGCACAGAAGTTGAGTCATTGCGGGGACACGATCCCACTACTACTGTACAGGCGATCGCGGTTGTGCAGCTTAGCTCAACTGCACGACAGATCTAGGTCAATTTAGTCTAGGTCAACCTAGTCGATGGCGATTTCACGAATAGGGTCGCCTGCTTGAGGGGTGGTGCGATACGCGCTTCGCGCAGGCAAGCCATCGCCCTCTACCGCCGGATCTCCGAACCAGGCATTAACTTGCTGTTTTGCCGTTTGCTTAATTTCAGGCGTAATCGACAGGGCTACAGTACCCAGTGCCGTCACCAAGGTACCCAGGTCATCGGCATAGCCTGTCAGGGGCACAAAGTCGGGGATCATGTCGGTTGGCAGCACAAAGTAGGCCAAGGCTGAATAAATCACCATTTTTGCCCACAGCGGCGTTTCCGGTCGTTGGGCGGTCAGGTAAAGCGTCAACGCCTTCTCAACGACCTCGCGTCCGGCATAGATAGCCGCTCCCTTCAATTTGCCTAAAAAGCTCTGTTCAGAATATGCGTCTGCCATGCTTGAAATCCTTCCGCCGTCTAAATAAATATGTTTGGGATTATGCAGAGATACACATCAACTCTAGCGCGGCCAAACTAGTTTATTGGCAGGCGAATAGGCGGTTAACCGATCACCGCATTTTAGCTCATTACCTCTATGGCGATCGCCACCCGTTTTCACCCTTGGCGTAGAGAAATGAGCAAGTTAATTAGTCAAAGTATAAAAAATAACGTGTAGTTGACTTGCATAGCTCCCGAGTACATGCTATCTAATACTTTTTATAGTAGATAGAGTAATGTCTTTGTAACGGCATCCAATCCCAGCTCAAGATCCAGATGAAAGACCATTCCAGGTGAAGATATTCCAGCAGCATTCGGGATTTGAGTCATCCTGTATTTCCCCAAGGTTCATCCTAATGCAGACGTTTGATAACGCATTTATCTCCTACGGTCGTGCCGATAGCAAAGCCTTTGCAATCCGGCTCAACCAGCGCCTAATGGCAGAGGGGCTAAAAGTCTGGTTTGATTCCGAAAACATTCCCCTAGGCGTCGATTACCAACGACAAATTGATCGAGGGATTGAAACAGCCCACAACTTTTTGTTTATTATTTCGCCCCATGCGGTTAATTCGCCCTATTGCCGCCTAGAAATTGAGTTGGCCGTCCGCTACAACAAACGCATCATTCCGCTGCTGCATGTCGATCAAATCAGCCGCGACATCTGGCAGCAGCGCAACCCTCAAGGCACCGATCAGCAGTGGGACGACTATGTAGCCGCAGGGCTAAACTCCATCTTCCCCAACATGCACCCCGAGATCAGCCGGATTAACTGGGTCTATTTTCGAGACGGTGTAGACGACTTTGAAGCGGCCTTGGCAGGGTTGCTGGAGGTGGTACATCGGCAGCAGGACTATGTTCATCAACACACTTACTTTTTAGATCGGGCGCTGGAGTGGGAACGGCAGCAGAAGCGATCGCCCTACCTGCTGACTGGGAGCGATCGCCAGCAAGCCGAGGCTTGGCTGCGGCTGCGGTTCAAAGACGAACAGCCGCCCTGCATCCCCACCGACCTGCACTGCGAGTACATCACCGAAAGCATCAAAAACGCCAATAATTTGATGACGCAGGTGTTTTTGTCCTATGCCGAAGTCGATCGAGAGGTGGTGGATAAAATTCGCAAACGGCTGATGCGCGAAGGGTTTACCCTCTGGCTCAACACCACAGATATCCAGACGGGGGTAGATTTTCAAGCCGCCATCAACCGTGGCATCGAAGACGCCGATACTGTGATCCATCTGCTGTCTCCGGCGGCGCTGCAATCCCAGTATTGCCAGCAAGAAGTGGACTATGCCGTGTCGCTCCACAAGCGGATTATTCCAATTCTAATCAAGCCGACAGATGAGGCTCAGGTTCATCCTGCCCTGCGGGGATTGCAATACATTGACCTGACCGACAACCTAGACGAGGTTACCTACCAACAAGACGAAAGCCAGCTGCTGCGAATTTTGCAGCAAGATGCGGCCTATCACGAAGAACACAAGATTTTGCTGGCAAAAGCGCTGAAGTGGCAGCGGCAGCACCAAAACCCCAGCTTGCTGCTGCAGGGCTACAACTTGCGCCATGCCGAAGCGTGGCTGAAGGTGGCCGCCCAAAAGCCTCAATATGGCTCGACAGCGCTGCACGCAGAGTTCATCGGTGCCAGTTTGCAGCAGCCACCGGGGCTGGCGCAGGATGTGTTTATTTCCTACTCACGCAGCGATTCTGGGTTTGCCCGCCAGCTTAATGATGCACTGCAAAGCCAGGGTAAACGCACCTGGTTTGACCAGGAAAGTATTGCGTCCGGCTCAGACTTTCAGCAAGAAATTTATCGCGGTATCGAGACTGCCGACAACTTTCTATTTATCCTGTCGCCCAATGCGGTGACCTCGCCGTACTGTGCCGATGAGGTGGAATATGCCGCCAAGCTGAACAAGCGATTTGTGACAGTGCTGCACCGCCCCATCAACTCGGCTGATCTGCATCTTGAACTAGCCAAAGTGCAGTGGATTGACTTCCACCATGCTCAAGGACAGCTCCAAGCACAGCATCAGGGAGACTTCTCGACGAGTTTGGGAAACTTGCTGAGAACGCTCGATACCGACCTGGAGCATTTGCACCAGCATACTCGGCTATTGGTACGGGCACTGGAATGGGATCAAGAGGGGCGAGAACCGGGCTTTTTGATGCGCGATCGCGACCTAGAAACAGCGGAACGGTGGCTGCAACAAAGTGATGGGAAAAACCCCGCTCCCACGCATCTCCAGTCTCAATACATTGCGGCTAGTCAACACCTACGGCAAGAAACCCAGGCGCTAGCCGCGTCGTATCAGCGGGCAGAGCAGCAGTTAAAGCAGGCCATGGTTTACCAAAAACCGAAGCTGCGATCGGTGGTATTGTCCAGCCTGGGGGTGACCGTTTTAGTCCTGGTCACCCGCTTTTTGAGCCTGCTGCAACCGCTCGAACTGAACGTATACGATCGCCTGATGCGGATAAAACCGAGTGAGGCGATCGACAAACGGCTTTTAATTGTAGAAATCACTGAAGCCGATATTCAGGCACAGATTGGTCGGGGCGAAAAACCAACAGGTAGTCTGTCAGATCCCTCGCTGAGTCGCTTATTAGAAAACCTCACTGCTCTACAACCTCGCCTAATTGGCTTAGATGTGTATCGAGACTCTAAGGCAGAATCACCTCAACTTGCCGCCCAGCTTCAGCAAAATGATCGCATTTTTGCCCCTTGCAAAGTCAGCGACGCTACGGACACCCAGAATAAACTCGCCGTTCCTCCCCCGCCAGAAGTTCCGCCTCAGCGAGTGGGCTTTAGTGATGTGATTCAAGACCCAGATGGAGCTGTCCGGCAGCAACTGCTGCTGTTAGGACAGGTTCCGGGTTCTGAATGTACGGCAGAATATGCCTTAAGTTTGCGGCTGGCTCAGCGATATTTAGAACTAGAGCCGGGACAAGGCAGCACTTATCAGACTCCGTTGCCAGCCACTGCCGAGTTAGATAACCAACCATTTTATCTGGGCAACACGCTGTTTAAGCGCGTTCAACTTTTTTATGGTGGCTATCAAGCTATTGATGCGAAAGGCTATAAGGTGCTGTTGAATTACCGCTCTACCAACGGCAGCGGACAAGCCTCGTTTGAACGCAAAACCCTGGAGCAAGTGCTGAACAGTCAAGTGACTGCCGCTGACATAAAAGACCGGATTGTGATGGTAGGCGTGACGGCTCCATCGGAAAATGATTACTTCCCCACACCTTTTGGTACGGGAGATGCAAATCTGCCAGGAGTTGTGGTGCAAGCGCAGATGGTCAGTCAGCTTTTGAGCGCGACGTTAGACGGGCGATCGCTGATTTGGGTTTGGTCGCAAGGATTGGAAGCGCTGTGGATTCTCACCTGGTCTGTGGTGGGTGGCCTATTGGCGTGGCAGCTTCGACAGCGCCTGCACTTGGCATTAGCGCTAGGGGCGGCTGTGGGCGGATTGAGCATTATCTGCATTGTTCTGTTTACCCAACTGGCGGGATGGGTGCCGCTGGTGCCGCCTGCGATCGCCCTTTTGGGCACCAG
>JAYUYI010000106.1:0-2059 GCA_043752545.1 Thermoleptolyngbya sp. | reverse complement strand
CCAATAGAGCTTGCTTTTGGGTAATCTCTTCTGCCGAAAAATTGCAGTATGGTGCCACCTGCGCCTGCGCGACCTTAGTCCCCGGAGCCAGCCAGCCAGCGGCTAGTAATATTACCAGTGCCCCCCACGACCATCGCTTGCAGTCTTGCTGTGCTGAAAATCTAAGAAATAAGAAATTACGTAACAATCTCATGAACCGTTCACACTCTGTCTTATTACTCAGCCGTAGGGTAACCACAACCCCTCAACATAAATATCCAGTCTGGTAGAAGGATATTACATCTCACTGCTAAAAATATCAGCGCGGATATTTTTAAAATCAAGCAAGCAAATCAAGCAACGTATTGCTTATTCAATCTCCAAATTAAAGAACCGGATAAATTACCAGCCCCAGGTACCAATGCCACCTTTAAACGGCCCGACGATCGCCTTGGTGATCCAACCGCCATAAAAGTCTCCTGACTGAGACTGTACCTGTTCATCATCGACGTAGCACGCCTCCATCCGGCTGGGGTAAAAGGCGACATAGCCTTGGAGTGTGGCATAGTCGGGCACAGGATTGGGATAAAACCAGGCCGCATTTTCAGCCGTGCGATCGCCCACCGACAGTGTGTAATAACCTGCTTGCCCCTTCCATTCGCAATAGCTCGATCGCGGAGTTTGCGCCAAATACTGCATTTGAATATCATCTGGCGGGATGTAATAAACCGGAGGATGGCTAGTCTCCAAAATGCGCACTGCCCGACGAGTATCGGCAATTGCAACGCCATTGAACATAACCCGGATATGCTGGGATGACTCTTCTAGTCGAGGCGGGCGAGGATAGTCCCACACCGATTCTTGCCCGACACCGGGCACAATGCGATCGCGACTCACACAACTCTCCTACGGAATGACCTGTCTTTAGAGTGTAAGTGTAATGCGTAGAACAAAAAATGGAAGCACCAGAGCTTTACCTCTCCTTCATTCCCTACTGTGTATACATAACTTGCTTTCCCATAGCTGATGCGGCGAACCAACAGCCTTGGGGGAAATTTCTCCCCCAAACCCCCAAGGCTGTTGGTTCGCAAGCCAACCGTCCTAAGTGCAGTTCAGAACCTATGTATACACGGTAGCCCTCATTCCTCATTCCTCACCCTCCCTCCTTTATCCCTCATCCTTTCTCCTCCTTCCTCCCCGTGTCCTTCCCCTTCACCAAGCTGGCTCATTTCCCGTTTGCCCTTCGCCTTGGAGTATTTCTCGCAACGTTGGCGGTTCTGTGGCTGCCCTACGTGGCGATCGTTTATCAATTAATAGACGATGCCAACACCATCAGCTTGCTGGTGATGCCCGTGCTGTTCTTAGAATTTTTTGGCCTAGTTTATAGTTGGGGGCGGCGCGTCTATCAGGTTCCGCAGATCTTTCAATCCTATGGGCTAGAGCGATCGCGGCCATTTGTTCGGGACTTGCTTCAGGGACTAGGAACAGGGGTCACGAGCCTAGTGAGCCTATTTTTAGTGCAGACCGCTCTGGGCTGGGTTGGATGGCAAGCGCCATCCGATGGGCTGCTGCTGACGGTGCTGGAAGGCTTGCTGGTGGCGCTGGGGTTTGGCTTGGCAGAAGAGACGATTTTTCGCGGTTGGCTGCTGGACGAGCTACAGCGCGACTATTCTCCGGCTGTGGCGCTATGGGGCAGTGCTCTTGCATTTGCTGGGTTGCACTTTATTCGACCGCCAGATGAGATCCTCAACACATTTCCTCAGTTCGGTGGGTTGCTGTTGCTGGGACTCACGTTGGTGTGGGCGAAGCGAGCGACTGGACGATTGGGCTGGTCGGTGGGGCTACATGCAGGGCTAGTTTGGAGCTATTACGTCGTCAATGTGGGTCAACTGGTACGCCATACAGGTGCCGTACCGGAGTGGGTCACGGGGATAGGCAACAACCCCTTGGCTGGGGCGCTTGGCATTGGCTTTATGGGTGGTTTGGCGCTGTGGATGTGGAGGCGATCGCGTATAGAATAGATGGAAATTAAATTTAAGTTTCCGTTTCAGTTTCCATGCCCCTCAATGCCCCCGGCCAA
>JAYUYI010000105.1:0-5354 GCA_043752545.1 Thermoleptolyngbya sp. | reverse complement strand
TATCGCTAAATAAAATTGTAATCATCCGAGGCTCGGGGCGCAGATCGAGCGCCAGTTCGCCCCTAGCGGCCTTGTGAACCAGTGAAGGCGGCAAGAATCGCTTTAGCACCGATTCGGTCAAGTAGGTATTCAACTCGGCCACCCGGCGTTCGCTGTGCTTGAGAGCCAATAAGTTGCGCACCTCGGCCAGCAGTTCACGGGAATTAAACGGCTTAGATAGATAGCCATCGGCTCCCTGTTCTGTGCCCTCAATCCGGGTCTCTTCATCTGCTTTAGCGGTAATTAGCACGATGGGCGTCCCCTTCAACCCGTCGTCCTGTCGAATGAGCTTGATCAGCTCTATCCCCGACACGATGGGCATCATCAAGTCTGTCAAGATCAGCTGGGGAGATTGCTCTTGCGCGATCTGAAATCCTTCACGGCCATTGCGAGCGGTCAAAACCTGGTACCCAGCCTGCTGCAATATCTCGGAAATATACGTGCGCAGATCGGCATTATCGTCTACCACCAACAGCGTGACAGCAGCGGTCTGTGGATCGGCGGGGATCACCGATTCTAAGATCTCCTCGATCTCGGTGAGGCCGGAATGGGCGGCGATCGCCTCCTTCAGATCGGGCGATTCAGCTACATCAACATCAATATCGGCCAATTCCACTAAGGCACGACTGTGCTCACTCTCAGCCGGGATTTCAATCACCTGCTCCGAAGGCAGATGGGTGCTGCCCGCTTGCAGCCAAACCGTAAAACTCGTCCCGTCTCCAACGGTAGAGTCTACCGACACCTTGCCCTGATGCAGTTCTACCAGCTCTCGCACCAGCGCTAGCCCTAGGCCGCTGCCCTCATAGCTGCGGTTAGCCGAACTGTCTGCCTGCCGGAACCGCTCAAACAAATGGGGGATTTGATCAGGGCGAATGCCGACCCCAGTATCTTGCACCTTAATTAAGCAATGGTCGCCTGCGGGCCTGACGCTGACGGTAATACTGCCCCCCGTTGGCGTAAATTTCATGGCATTAGACAAGAGGTTATAGAGCACCTTGTCAAATTTCTCTACATCCAGATAGACCAGCGGGCATTCGGTGAGACGGGTAACCAGGTTAATCTGTTTTTTCTCGCAGTAATGGCGAAATGAATCGACGATCGGAATCACAAAATTTAGCAGATTGCACGGACGAAAACTGGGCTGCATGCGTCCGGCATCGAGCCGTTGCAGGTCAAGTAATTGGTTGACCAGCCGCAAAAGTCGCCGAGAGTTGCGCAGGGCAGTCACCGACTGAGCCAGCGACAACCCCTGCTGCTGCGCCACTGCCGACTCTAATGGCCCTAAGGTCAGCGTTAGGGGCGTGCGAAATTCATGCGAAACATTTTGAAAAAATTCAGTTTTTTGTCGATCTAGCTCCAGCAGCTGCTCGGCTTGCTGCCGCGTTTTTTGATATAGCCGCGATTGTTGAACGGCGATCGCGGCCTGTGCTCCCACCGCTTGGACTAAATCAATCTCTTCTGGCGTCCACTGGCGAGGCTGGTACATCTGGCGCAGCGAAATGCTGCCAATGATGTTGCCATCGGTGAGCAGCGGCACCACCAGTAGGGCACGAGCTAGCGATCGCACAGGCAAATCCAGTATGTTCATCTCTGGATGATCGGCTAGATCAGGGATCACGACCGCCGCCTGGGTAGTCAACATCTGTTGTAAAACAGGATTTCCGGCGATTGGCACTTGAGACAGAGGCAGCTGATAACGATTGGCCAGTAGACCCGCGTCAAAGGGATTATCTGCCACCTCCACTAATCCAGCGGCATTATTCTCCAGCACGGCTACCCCATCATGGGCGGCGTCATACAACCCCACGCACTGGACAAACTCATTCCCCTCCGTCCATAGCGATAGGGCGCACCCATCTGCCTGCAATGCCTGCCCTAGTTTTTGGGTAATGGCGGCAAATATTTCTTGCGGATCAAGCGTAGATCGAATGGCCGTCGTAATCGTATTGACCAATGCTTCTCGCGTTGCCAGCGATCGCACTTGTTCATAGGCTCGCGCTTGAGACAGCGCCAGCGCGGCCTGATCGGCCACCATACTCACCAACTGCACTTCATCCTCTTGCCAAACCCGAGGCCGGTCACACTGGTGCAAGGCCAATACCGCCATTAAATCTTGCTGACAGATCAGCGGCACTACTAAGCTGGAAAGGATATTGGCATCTTGGTACGCTTGCCGACAGCTTAGGGGTAGTGTATCGCCACCGGAGTCTAAATTGGCCTGTCCTTGATCAATTACTTGATCAATTACTTGCACCCGGCGGGTTTCCCAAACCGTGCCCGCCAAGCTGTTTTTATCGTCTAGCCTGTGTGCCCCGGCAGCATCTGTCTGCCCCACTTGCACTCGCCCCGATTGATAGACAAATACCTGATCATCCATCCGGCTATCTTGAAAGGGGCGAAGGATACAGCAATCTACCTCAAACATGTGCCCCACCGTCTCCACAATGGTTTGGAGAATCTGGCGGTAGTCAAGCGCGCCTCGAATCGTATTGGTGATCGCATTCAACAACGACTCTTGACGCAGCGTTCGCCGTAATTCTTGGGTGCGCGTCCTCAGGACATTGTGCGTGTCTACAGCCTGACGCACCACGACTTTTAGCTCTTCATCATCCCAGGGCTTTGTGACATATTTAAACACCTTACCCGAATTGATCGCTTCCACCAAGTCTTCCACATCGGTGTAGCCTGTGAGGATAATGCGGATGATGTCTGGGTAGCGGGTTGCCGTCATACTGAGGAACTCAGTCCCACTCATAAACGGCATTCGCTGATCGGAAATGATCACTGCGACCTCGACCTCGCTCGCCAAAATCTCTAGGGCTTCATGCCCACTCTGTGCCCTCAGCACCTTGTAGTCACGATGGAAGGTGCGGTAAAGCAAATCTAAATTGTCTGGTTCGTCATCCACGACCAGAATTTTTGGCTTAATGGGGGCTTGGGATATCATGCACCGCTCTCCTGCGACCGGGGCAGTTAGCTAAAGGGAAGGGTTGAAATAGTTGGCTGTAGGTAGGCTGGCCAGATCTGGGTCTGCCCTGCCGTCGATGGTCAAAGGTTAGAAGAGACACAGGTAAATGATCCCAGTAGGAATGGCTAGCGAAGTCAGGACTAGACGCTAAAGTATGCCCCAAAGCTTGATCTTTCGCACAAAACTTGTGCCCAACGTCAAGCGTCTCAAGCCGCTTTAAGGCATGTCCTAGGAGGTTAACCCGTTGAGTGAAATGGCGATCGCCTACGGGTTTTCGTTGCCCATCCTCCGAATACCATCCCGATTGCTCTAGCTGCCTCAGAATCAAAGAATTTATTTCCTGAACATGCACCCAAAATTGGCTCAGTCTTGATGCGGCTAGAAACGGATCCTTTTCACAAAAGTTTTCCGCCAGACCATTTATGGTCTGAGACGCGACCCCTCTAAACACAACTATAGGCGCAAGAGTGGGAGACATGGCAGTGAAATCGTCCTCATTGTAAAAGTAGCTAAGAGAAAAAACGCTAGAAATACAGGCTAGAGCGCCACCTGAATGAGCTTAACGTTCCCACTCTTAACGTTCCTACTCTATGTTTCTATGTCCAGATTTCGCTCTAAGACACAGATCTTGTCATCAACCAAAGGCTGGAGCGGCAAGATCCAAATAGCCTCAATCGGTATAAAAATAGAGTTAACAACTGCCATCACAAGTAGCTATAAGGCTGAGGACTCAGAATTAAATCAGACGTTCTGACTGTTGGATCGCGGGTGCTGTGAGTTAAGCGGTCAGCTCAAAACTGAGACCTTAAACACTCACCCGTTCCTTAGGGATTATGAAGGGTCTGAGGTGCTGCTGATTCACAGCGCCATCCGGTTAAGTTTAATTGGCACTACTCACAAAAATTAGTCCAGCACGCACGTCCTAACACATACAGTATATCTTGAGCCTCATCCGTATGATTACACTAAGATTTGCCTCCTACCTGTCAAAAAGTCAGCAGTGCCATTGAACATGGGGTGAGCTAATGTTTATCTAGGGACAGCCGCCTCACCCAGGTGGGCAATTGAGTTGAACACTAGCTGAACACCCAGAGGGTGGGGGTTGCATCCAGTCATAGTCAGTCTGCACCGCCTGCCGTGAAGACGCAAAATTCTAGACATGTCACAGTCAAGTACTTACTCCATAGCCCCTCATGTCCGGTTCGCATTTCGATCAGCTTTTCTGTAGTTCGACATCCCCTGATCCAATATCCCCTGATCTATCTACCGATTACCCGGTTGAGCAGGGCACTGTTTTGGTCAGAGCAGCGCGCTCGTCAGATTTACCTAACCTAGCAGAATTGCTAGCATCCGGTTTTCATGACCAAGATGGGCTGATGGGCTGGGCATATCCTCTATTCCGCATGGGTATCTTAGAAGATTTACGTACCCGCTTCCGCTCATTTTCGCCTCACCATGTTTGTTTGGTCACTGTCGATCGAATCTCTGTCGGCGACGGTTCGAGGACCCAACTCGCTGTGTCTAGTCCTCATGCCTCAACTAACCATGCCTTGGTAGGGACAATCGAGATGAATTTGCGCCATCCCTACTTTTGGCAAGTCATGGGCGCTCGTCAACTGTATATTTCTAATTTGGCCGTTTCCAAACACCATCGGCGGCAGGGCATCGCTCACCAATTGCTGCTAGCGTGTGAGCGTGTCGCTTTAGCCCAGGGCTTTCAGGATTTATATTTGCATGTGCTGGAAAACAACGTAGCGGCTCGTCAGCTTTACACCAAGCTGGGGTATACGGTGAAAGCGTCGGAATGGAGTCCAACCGCATGGGTGCTAGGACAGCCCCAACAGCTTTTTTTACACAAGTCACTCAGCCCGTTGGCTGCTAAGAATAGGCTATAGACTTTACATCGTAGGGGTGGTAACGACAGGGGAACTTTACGGAGGCTTTAAAAGCGATCGCCAATCTTCATCTGAACTTTAAAACTTTTGGCACTTATGCTCCCTCAGCACTAGACTATTACCCTAGAATGGGCTTTGTTAGGGCTATTTTCAGATGGAAATGATGCTCTAAAACTTGAGGAAACCATCGCTCGCAGATCAATTTATGCTGGAGTTCAAATTTATGGTTCCTCTGAAGTTTATTCAAATTTATTCCCGAAATGGTTGAGTTGAAGCGGTAGACTGAAATATCACTTGTGACCCAACAGCTTGCGCGTTCAGCCTCCAGGAAAATAGCCAGAAGACTTAGAAATGGATAGCGAAAGCGACCAGCGCTACCACCCCAGCTCCCATGAAGACCTTACATTTGAGATGACATCAAGGCAAGTTGCGGCAGTGAACGGCGACGCATT
>JAYUYI010000104.1:0-12391 GCA_043752545.1 Thermoleptolyngbya sp. | reverse complement strand
ACTCCCGGTACCCGTAATGCTAAGATGCGGAACCGTTCGTCATTCTGGCGCTTCGCCTCTTTGGCCGATTTACTGACAGTAATATCTTGAGCAGTGCCCAAGAAATGTTGAATCCGCTCGCCCGGTGTGCATCTAAAAAGGGTTTGACGCGATCGCAGCCAGCGCCAATGCCCAGAGCGATGCTGAAGCCGAAACTCGACTTCCCGAACCCTAGGCTCACCCACCTGATCGCTGCAGTGCCGACTGGCTTCAGCAAAGTATCGAATTTGCTCTCGCAATACTTGCACATCATCGGGATGCACCAAGGCAGCTAGCTGCTGAAGATCAAACGCTTGGATAGTGGCCGCCGGATAGCCCAGTGTCTCGGTGACCTGGCGATTCACAAAGGCTACCCGATGCTCCAGAAAATCGTACAGATAGAGCAAGTCAGTCGTGGTGTCCAGAATCTGCCAAATCAATTGCTGGTGATCTAGCTGGAGGGCATCGACTGATCGAGAGGGGGCACCAGCAGCCGTGCCATGCTTTAAGCTATCGACTGCGGGCAACGGGGGGATTTCTGGCGAGTTGCTACAGGCACCCCGTCCTAAGTCTAAGTCAATTTTCAAGTCTCGCTCACAGCTATCTCGTCCTGTCATGCTCAATTACATTCAGCAGGTGTGTTCTATCTGGATCATTCATGGCCTGGTTTGAGGTTTTTACCCTTTGCAGCTTTAAACCCCAACCGGCCCGGAGTGCTATCAACCCATTGGTAACCTATTGGCGCTGATGCTAGCCCCTCTAAGTTGATGCTAGCCACTCTAACTTAATTTGAGAGTTCCACAAATTGCTCTATAAGCAACATTTTTAGAGAAACCTTTGACTAATTTACTGCTATCTGTACTTTTTTGGGAATAGGGCAAGTTTGTGGACACCTGTCCACAAACTTGTTTAGGTGAGCGCTGGCACGGGTTGAATGGGGGGATGGGGGTTGAGTTAGGCGATCGCCCCCCCGCACGAGCTGCCAGTCCCAGCGGTGCAACCAAAACAATGACGGCCTGTAACGATCTGACGCTGAGCCAGTAAATCGGGAGAAAAATCTCGAATGTGGGGGCGTTGACCACCGGGCTGCTGCAATTCGAGTTCTAGCATTTGGTTAAAGTCGCAGTCAAATAGGCGACCATCCCAGGCAATTGACAGAGTATTGCGACACATCAACCCGCTGATCGTTGCTGGGTTAAACGCATTGACGAGCAGTTCCATATAGCTCTGCAAATTCCCCGACTGCTCTAGCCATTCTAGGTAGCGCGAGATCGGCATATTGTTGATCGTGATCAGCCGATCGAAGCTGACCCCTTGATGCGTTTGCAAGCCCGCCTTCCACTCTTGCTCTAGCTTGCCCTGATTGGCAGATAAAAACGCTCCCACCGGGTTGCTCACTAGCGTCAGCTGACGGTTGGGATCACCCATGCCATAGCCCGCCGCATTCAGCCGCTGTAGAGCCGTAATCGATTGAGCAAAGGTGCCATCGCCTCGCTGGGCATCGGTATTGCGTTGACGGTAGTGAGGCAAGGAACACACGACTTCCACCCCGCGCTCGGCCAGCCAAGTCGGCAAATCTTCCATGCGGGGTAAAAGCAGTACCGTGAGGTTGCAGCGATCGATCACATGTTTGCCGCGCAAAACGCACTGCTCTACTAAATAACGAAAATGAGGATTTAGCTCCGGCGCACCGCCCGTTAGATCGACCGTATGAGCCTCAGTTTGATCAAGCGCCCGCAAGCAGGCATCTACCGTATCGCGATCCATAATTTCTTTGCGATCGGGTCCGGCATCAACATGACAGTGATGGCAGGTCATGTTGCACAGCTTGCCCACGTTGATTTGAAAAATTTCGAGCGGGGCAGGTGTTAAGGTCTGCCAGCTGTGGGTTGCAAGGGTGGCATCAAAACCACCTTGGTTTGGAGTGTGGGCTAGCTCAAGGGCGTCTAACAGTTGAAGCTGCTGAGAGGTACTGGATAAGACGGCATCGCGTTGTTTGAGAGAAATGGTGGCAGTTGGGCTAGGCATGAGGGTTCCGTTACAGTAGCAGATCCGGCGATAGAGATGGGAAAAATACGGCGGTGGGGGACTTGCTCACACGGCCTGCTTGAACCGCGACAGCTCGGGTTCGGTCACGGTTGCATCACTGTTTCAATTGTGACAAATTGCAACAAATAATGTTGTAGCTGCTCGCTGCCCTAACACCGATCTGTTCCACTCATCCCATCTCATCACATCAATATTTGACCCAACATCACCAAAAAACGTTCGGATCAGCCTGAAAAATCATAGAAGTAGTTTGGTAACTCGTTGAATCTACCCTTTAACGAATCAGGGAAATACCCAACCATCCACACAAACACAGAGAACAAGTATGAAACTTGCACGTTGGTTGCCGCTCACCGCATTGACCGCACTCACAGTTGGCGTAGGTGGAATGCAGGAGCCGGCGATCGCCACCTCCTTTAGCAACACCGAAGTAGACCAGAACCGATTTGTCTTATTGGCCACCTCAGGCGGCAGCAGGCTGACAATCTTAGAGCAAGTTAGTGATAGCCGTCCCTGCTGGCGAGAAACGGCAGGTGTGGTAGAGCCGCTGCTGCTAGGATTCGACTTTACAGGAATTTGTAGCCGAGGAACCGATCGCAACGGCTATTCGGTGCGCGTGGAAGGGCAAGATTTGGGATTAGTTTATACGTTGCGGACGGCAACCCAGGGCAATACGACGCTGCTCTATGCTGTGCCTAGCCGACGCAATTCGCCTACCCTAGAAATTGGCAGAACCCGCACCAATGCAGCAGGGTTCAATCGGATTTCGCTAAATTCGGGCTGGCGCTTGACGCGCCGTGTCTATCAAGGCCGTCCGTTGGGACATATTTACTTGACCAACGATCGCTCTTTGGCGTCTTTGGGCACCTCTAGCCCAATTGCCACTTTGCCTACTACTACGCCCCCTACCACGACTAGCCCCACCCCAGCCGTTCCTCGGCCTACCCCTCAGCCAATTCCCGGTGGAGTTGTCCGTCCTGCCCAGCCTGGAACCTCCATCGTCATTCCCGTTCCGCCACCGGCTACGGGCACGATTTCAACAGGCACAACTCCTGGTACGGGCACAGTTCCGGTCTCGGGTACCCGTCCAACTGCGCCACCCATCAGTGGGTCTCCCTTGCCGCCCCCGCCCCCTGTGATCGCTGCGGGCACTGGCGATGTAGCGGTGCTACCGGTACCGGGAATGCCGCCGACCTCTAGCGGGCAAAGGCCCCCTGGCGACCCCACGGTTGCGGTCAATGGTACCTATCCACCTGTTTATCTAGGCACGCCTCAACCCGCTTCGCCCGTGGCAGCATCGCTGGGCTTTAGCTATCGGGTGGTGGTGCAAGGGAATAGCCCCGATATTCAAACCCGCGTGCGGGCTGTCGTTCCTGATGCGTTCCGCACGATTGTAAATGGCCAAGTCGTGATGCAAGCAGGACTATTTCGCGATCGCCTGACGGCTGATGCGATGCTGCAACGGCTTAACCAGCAAAACTTGATGGCTGCGGTTGTCCCCGTTAACTAGTAGAGACGCAATTAATCGCGTCTCTACGAAGGATTAATCGCGTCTCTACGGTTGCGCGATCGCCCCAGAACATTGAGAAAAGAGGCGTTGATCGTTTTCTTTGATGAATGTTTTGTTGCCATTAACCCGGAGGATATAGGGTTCGCTGACATAGCGGGCACCCAATTTGGCTCTAACTTGAGGCATTTCAATGGTTTGGTCGGGGCTCAAGACCACCCGCGCCTTATCTTTTTCAAAGAAAACTTCAAACGTTTTATTTTCGTCGCAGCTATATTTCAGGTGCTGTCCGGGCACGCCACCCTCCACCACGGCTGGGGGTGTTGTCTCTTCGACAGACTCTACTGAATCGGGATTACTACTGCAAGAGGCGATCGCCAGCGCAATCGGAAGAATAACCAAACCAAGCTTGAAGCGATTCATAAGTAGTGGTTTAAATTCGTGAACGTTAACGGTTAACCTGGCACTAGTATAAGCCACTGCAATACTCTCTCACGGGTATCTGGGGAGGATTGGGGACGTCGAGAGACTGCAAAAGTCTTGAACTGCTGCCCAGATTTGGTCGTGCTGATCGGTGAGGGCGTGATCGCTATCTAGCTCCAGTAATTCTACCCAAGAGCGTTGAGCCGCATAGGTTTGGCTAGCTTGAATCGGTACCACGTCGTCGTGGATACCATGCACAATTAGGGTTGGAATTGGCCGTTGTAGCTGCTGATCGCGATAGTGAGCAGCATCGGCGATAAATCCGTAATGCAGGGGGACTTGTTGCTGCTGGCCGTAATGGTAAACCGAGAAAAACCCGGTCTGCTGCCAGTGCTGGATCTGGTCAGCGCCCAGCCGTGTTAGCCAATAATCGAGAAAGCCAAAGGCAGGCGCTAACAGCACGACCCGTTCGATCTGCGGATGGCGATCGCCCAACCAAGCGGCGGTCAGGCCGCCAAAACTAGAGCCAATCACCACCACCGGGCTAGGCGGCGGCGGCAAGAGGGCTTCCACCTGCTGAAGTTGACGGCTGAGGCTGAGATGGGTAAAGTCGTCCTGATTGAGATCAGGAATGGTTAGCGGTAGCCCCACCGACCGAAAGCGATCGCTCAGCCGCTGGGCTTTGGAGGAGTGGGGGGTAGATGCAAATCCATGCAAGTAAACGTAGAACACCATCCGCCTGAAAAAATCCCGTTATAGTTGTAGCTTCGGAGTCTGAGAGGCTATTTCAATCAGGAGCAGAGAATTGATATTTTGGCTATTTGAGCGTGAACTATCGAGTCTTTCCCTAACCCTCTGCTCTATCCTGCCGTTGCCTTCCCTTTTCTAACATGTCTTTACCGTTAACCTCCAATGCCGATTCCTAAATTAATCATCTATCCCATTCCTCATGAATCTCCTTGAATACCAGGCCAAAGAACTCTTTCAGCAAATGGGTATCCCCATCTTGCCGTCCCAGCGGATTGACCATCCTAAGGACTTAAAGGGCTTGAAGATCCCCTACCCAGTTGTGCTCAAATCGCAAGTTTATACAGGCGGACGCGGTAAAGCAGGCGGGATTCGATTTGCCGAAAACACCATTGATGCTGTGGCTGCGGCTCAAACTATTTTTCATCTATCGATTCAGGGGCACTACCCTACTGTTCTACTGGCAGAAGCTAAATATGAACCCGATCAAGAGCTGTATCTGGCTGTGGTGCTCGATCGATCGCAGCGGCGACCGCTCTTGCTTGGCTCTCAGGCCGGCGGCATAGAAGTGCAGGCGGCAGTTCGACACATTCAGCAGGTGGTTGTGGATGAAGAGTTTTCGCCTTTTTATGCTCGACGGCTGGCCATCAAAATGGGATTGCAAGGCAACTTGATTGAACTGGTCAGTGGGATCATTGAAAAAATGTATCGGCTGTTTGCCGAAAAAGACCTGGATCTCGTCGAAATTAATCCTCTGGCCGTTAGCCTCAGCGGCGATGTAATGGCGCTAGACGGAAAGGTGACCGCTAATATCTCTGCACTGGCTCGGCATCCAGATTTGGCGGCTCTGCGCGAGCAGCTACCTCGGCCTCGGATTGGGGCTAGCACTACACTGCCGTCGGAGATGCGGGTGGTGGAGCTAAACGGAAACATTGGGATTCTCTGCAATGGCGCTGGGCTAGCCATGTCAACGTTGGATTTGGTTAATCAGGCGGGAGGAAAGCCTGCCAACTTCCTAAATTTGGGTGGGGAGAGCGACTATCGATTGCCGCCCAATTTGCTGCAAGAACGGGTGCAGCAGGGGCTGGACTGGATGATTCAAAATGCAGATCTGAACGTGATTTTAATCAATTTAGTGGGCAGTGTAGTCCCCTGCGATCAACTTGCCGCCGTGATTGGGGGGTATCTGAAGCAGGGACGGGCAGGGCAGCGTCCTCCCTTTGTGATGCGGCTAGTGGGGCAGAATTTTGAAACTGCAAAGCAGTCGTTGGCAGCGCTAGATGTGCCCGTATTTGATCAGTTAGATGCCGCGATCGCCCGAGCAGTAGTCCTCAGCAAAGGCTAAACCAACCATGAGCTTCACGTCTGATCATAAAGTATTAGTCCAAGGAATTACTGGAGCGTTAGGAGCGCTCTATGTGCCGCTGATGAAAGCCTATGGGACGCAGGTTGTCGCGGGGGTGGCTCCTGGGCATGGGGGGCAACGGGTGGCCGATATTCCTGTGTTTGACCTGGTAGAGCAAGCGCTTGAGGCGGTTGGCAAGGTTGATACTACGGTAATTTTTGTTGAGCCATACCGGGTGGTAGATGCGGCTTTGGAAGCGATCGCCGCCGAAATTCGTCAAATTGTCCTGATTACGGAAGGAGTGCCGCCACTCGATATGGTTCGTCTGGCGCGAAAAGCCGACATGGTAGAAACCCTCATCGTCGGGCCTGACAGTCCAGGGATCATCGTGCCGGGGCAGGTGCTGCTAGGCACCCATCCGCCGGAGTTCTACACTCCTGGTTCGGTGGGGCTGCTCAGCCGCAGCGGCACGCTTACCTACGAGGTAGCGCTACAGTTGACCCAAGCTGGGTTGGGGCAGTCGATTGCGGTAGGAATTGGGGGCGATCGCATTGTGGGATCGTCTTTTCAACAGTGGCTGCAAATCTTGGAAGAGGACGACCAAACCGATGTGATTGTGCTGGTTGGTGAAATTGGCGGTGACAGCGAAGAAACAGCGGCTCGCTATATTGCCGAGGCGATCGATAAACCCGTGATTGCCTATATTGCTGGACGCACTGCTCCAAAGAATCAGCCGATGGGTCATGCTGGAGCCATCATCGCTTCGTTGGTCGCCGGGTGGGGCACCGAAATTGGCACCGCCGACAGCAAAATTGCGGCTTTCAAAGAGGCGGGTATCCCAGTTGCAGATCGCCCTTCCCAAATTTCTGACTTAGTCAAACAAGCGTTGTCGTCTATTAGCGGTTGATGTCTCTATCATTTAATTTATTCGCTTAATTCATCTGAATTCAAATTTGAACTCATGTAGCCCAGACTCAATTGTGGTGATTATTCCGGTGCTCAATGAGGCTGCCACGCTTGCAGCTGTGATTCACTCGCTGCATGATTGCGGCACATCGCAGATTCGGGTAGTCGATAATGGCAGCACCGATGGCAGTGCTGCGATCGCCGCTCAGTCGGGTGCCACAGTGCTTCATGAACCCCTTCCAGGGTATGGACGCGCCTGCTGGTGTGGCATGCAGCACCTCCCTACTCACATTCAATGGATTTTATTTTGTGATGGGGACGGCAGCGATGATCTGATGCAGGTTCCTCAATTTTTGGCGTTGTGCGATCGCGCCGATCTAATTTTGGGAAATCGCACCGCAACGGTTAACGGACGAGCTGCACTGACGCCTGTGCAGCGATTTGGGAATCGCTTGGCCACCGCCTTAATCTGGCTGGGTTGGGGATATCGCTATCGCGATTTGGGACCGCTACGCTTAATTAGGCGCTCTGCATTGGAGCGGCTTCAGATGCAAGATCGGGGATTTGGCTGGACAGTGGAGATGCAGGTACGAGCGATCGAGTGTGGGCTACGAATTTGGGAACTACCCGTTGACTACCACGTGAGGCAAGGAGGCAAGTCAAAAATTTCGGGCACGATTGGCGGCAGCATTAAGGCGGGGATAATTATTCTGAGTACACTAGGCCGCTTATATTGGCGGCGGATTGGCGGCGTTGTCAGAAACGGTGTTAATCAAAAACGACGTTGACAAAACCAACGACCAGCGTTGGTTGTTTCGGAACAACGCCTCAGTGGGGCGGAGCATGGAGTTTGCCAAACTTACAATCGCGAGGGCACACCAGGATTAACTTCAGGGGGCAAATCAGGCGATGGCAACGGGCTAGGGTCGGGCATCGGATCAGGGGCAGGACGAGGGTCAGGGATCGGGTCGGGCATGGGATCTGGAAACGGCTCCGGTAGCGGCTCGGGCAGAGGCGGGCTAGTGGGGTCGGTAGGCGTTTGGGGTAAACCAGGAACCGCAATTAATGTGGTTAGATAGAAAGTGTGAAGCAGCATGGATATAAGCCTCCAGTTAAATCTATCTACTAAAATTACCTAAATCTTTGGCATAGTTCATCTTCCATACGGTTCATATTCCACTCTATCTGAACCTTGCTAAAGAGCAATATTCCGGACAGTTTTTGTGAAAGAGCTGGAACCCCGCGTTGTCTCGTTACCACTTGCCCTCACCCTTTTCATGTATACCGAAGGCTTTAAGCCCTCTCCCAAGCAGGGAGAGGGACTTCAATCCGGCTCCCCTTCTCCCTTTTTGGGAGAAGGGGTTGGGGGATGAGGGCAAGCCTGCTCAAAAATGTCCGAACTATTGTAAAGAGATAGTAGAAGGAATAATAGAAAGCATAGTAGAGTGACCTGTCTATTCGTTAAAATCTCTAAACAGGGAGTCGAATTGTAAAGACACTACCTTGATGCAGTTCAGATTGAACCTGGATGCTGCCTTGATGCGATTCAATAATTCGGCGGGATAAATAAAGCCCTAAGCCGCTGCCCGACCGCTTATGTTCACCTTGTCGAAATCGCTCAAACAAAGTCGCTTGATCCTTGGCCAAAATTCCAGCTCCAGTGTCTTTAATCTCAACCCCTACAAGCCGATTGGAGGATTTATCCTGGAGGGGAAGATCGTCTAATCGCACTCCAATTAAACGAATCGTAACCGAACCTTTGTCGGTAAATTTAATCGCGTTTCCGACCAAGTTGGTTAAGACTCGATGCAGCTCTAAGCGATCGCCAATTACGGTAGTCGTGAATGGATGCTGCGCCTCTTTCTTATCTAGCTGACTCTCTGGCTCAGCCTCTGTACCAATCGTCGTTAGCGCTAATTCGCGTTCATCTGCTAACGGTCTGAGTTCTTGAACTACGTCATGAATAATCTCTTTTAGATCGCAAGGAGACAGGGTAAGCGTCTTACAACCTGCTTCATGGCGATATACTTCTAGTAGAGTATTAACCATTAATAGCAAGTTTCTATTGCTACACACCATACTGTCAAACGCTTCATGCATATCTGGAGAGACGGCTCCAAACGCTTCACTTTGAAACAGCTTTAACATTCTGTCGGCTGCCACTAAAGGAGTTCTCAGATCGTGAGTTAAGCGAGAAACAAAATCTTCTCGCTGGCGATTCATGTGTTCGCGTTCGTCAATACTATGCTTAAGGCGTAGAAGCGATCGCACCCGTGCCAATAGCTCATCTACATCTAAAGGCTTGCGGATAAAATCATCTGCCCCTATGTCTAGCCCTTTGACAACACTAGAGCGCTCGTGAGCCGTGATTAAAAGGATAGGAATATAGGGCAGATCATTATTTTGACGAATACGTTTCGTAACTTCGTACCCGTCCATTCCCGGCATCATCACATCCAATAAAATTAAGTCTGGTAAAAGTTTATTAACTTTAGCCAAAGCAGTTTTTCCATCTTCCGCAAGATAAATCTCATATCCACTCTCTCCTAGAGTTGCCTGCACCAAAAATAGATTGTCTGGAGAGTCGTCTACTATGAGGATGCGATCAACTTTAGAAGGAGAATTGATTGACATAAACTCTTGCCTCAATGTGCCCTTACTTTCATTACCAAGAAAGCCAGTACTTTCATAGCTACATCCAATCTACATCATTCCTTGTCTAGATGAAATGCTGTTCGTGAACAAAAGTTTTGATCGAAAGATACCTCATAAGCTATTTTAGGCTGCTTATGAGTAAAGATCCCTCTAGCGATTGGAAGATATCCTAGAATTCAGAGCTGATCTCGATAATTGGGATCTTTCCAACACATCGGTAGAGACTCCCCTGATGGAAAGAGTAAGGCATCCTTAGAAAACTGTTCGGGATCTTGCTCCTCTTCTCCTGACTGAATTCTACCCGTAATTGTAGATTTTGACGGATTGACCAAGACCTCTGCATCTTGGACTTTGATGAGCGCGCCTGTTCCTTTGTCTGTTAAAAACATAGATCTAGAAAATTGAAGAGTTGATGAATGGTTTAGCGTGGTCTAAATAGTGAGTCATCTGACTATTGGGTAACCGATTGCCAGAATCTAGTTGAAGCATAGAGGAAGGTTGATTTTTCGGATGCCAAGCACCTGAAAAATCAACCTTTAGACCAACCTTCCGCAGTTGAGTCACCGCATCAAGGACTGCCTATTTGCTCAGCTGACGCTCTTTTGCTCGTTCTTCAGCAAATTCTTTGAGTCTGGCAATTACGTTATAGGCATCGGCTCCAGGTGTCATATCCGTGTTTTTGCCCTCTACAGACCCGCCAATTGCTCTCCATGTTTCAACCCCACCCATTAACTCTGCTACATGAGAAAATCCTGCTTGCCGCAAGGTAGCAGCAGCAGTAGCCGTTTTAGCACTGTCCTCACCGTAAACGTAAATATCACGCTTGGGCTGTAGGCTAGACTGAGCCATGTCGGACAGCGTTTCTACGGGCATATTAATAGCGCCCTGGATTGAGCATTCAGCAAAGGCGTTGCGATCGCGAACATCTACAATCGTTAGCCCCGGCTCTCCCCAATTGAGACGAGATTTCAGCTCGTAAGCCGTCGCCTGATTGTCTTTGACAGATGCTGTAGGAGTATTGAAGGGTATCCGATCTTTGACGGCATCTTTGGCGACGGCTACAGCGTTTTCTTCTTTGGCATGAGCTTTTTCAAACTTGCCTTGGAGGCTGTCAACAGATTTCTCAAGATTCTCGGGCAAATCTGAAGAGTTTTCGCGATTAATATTCATATGCTAAAAGCTCGATAACGATAGTTAAACTATAGCTATTTCTATCCTAAAACCCCCTCTTTCATTGGAGATATAGGAGCGGTAATAACATAAATCTAGAGGAATGTATAAATTGAAATATATATGGAATTAAGATGTCGAATCAAGAGCAACATGCTGTTAGGAAATGAGTCTTAAATATTAATAGTGCGTCAGACGATCGCCTGACGCACTATTAAATAAGACGTTCAATTCAAGAGCCGATTATCAGAACGTCAATCTTCTGAAAAACAACCTGACGCTCTACTTCGACTAATTACGATTTCGCACAGAGTCAACGGTATTTACAGCTCGATCTTTCACTGCATCAGTGGCTCGATCTGTAGCTCGCTGAACGCCTCTAGAAAGGTCTTTGGCAGAGCTTTGAACGTCTTTCCCGGCATCTTGGGCGTTTTGCTTGGCCTCCTCAACGATTTTGGGAACCGCTTGCCGTGCTTGTTTAATATTGCGCTTGAGGTTTTGAACACCCTTCTGCGTACCTTCCGAAAGATCATCTTTCAATTCTTCTGTGACCTCACCCGCATTGCGAGACGCATCACGAGCTTGCTGACCTAGAGGATTGCGATCGCGGACATTTTTAAGCAACTCTTGAGGGCTTTCTGCTTTCTTTTCTAGATTGCGCTCAGCTCGGTTCACCAGCCTCTGAGCATCTGCTTTGGTGGCATTTTTGCCGTATTGAGGGTCGTCATTGTAGTTGTTCATGCCCCCTTGAGGTTGCTGAGTTGGCTTGTAAAGCTCTCGCTGATAATCAGTCCCCTTATTGTTGACCGAATTCTTGTAGGCATTAGGGTCTGCTTTGTAGCCGCCAGAACTAGCCTTGAGATCGCTGCCTGCACCACAAGCTGTAGTCGATAGTAATAGGAAACTAGCCAAGGCTGCAATTAGAACTTGTTTGACAGAAAGCAGCTTGAGAAAAGAATTCATAGAGGCGATCGCGCCGGAGATTAAACGGTTCATAACATTCTCCACAGTGTCTTATTGCTTTAATCTTCTAAACAATAAGCAGGAAAATAATCAGCTACTCAGTATTTCTTGATAGCTTAACTTTCTGATAGCTTATTTCGTATAACTTAGGGTTTAGAAGAATCTCAAAGAAGGGCTTTGAGTCCTACTTGTTAGACTAGCTTAGTAAAAAAGGGTTTTCATCTAACTAAAGCCATACTCGGGAGCATCCAAATAGTGATTTACGATCACAATAATAGTAGAGACGCGATTAATCACGTCTCTACTATTATTCGCATCTCTACTACTAATCGAGTCTCTACGATTAATTGCCTCTAGCTAGCAGCAAGCGCACCTGCCCCGGCGGAGGCGATCGCAGACACCAACGCGGTCATAAACAGCCACCAAGCCGCTGCCTCTGCGGCCTTACGGGTGTCTTCAATCTGCCGTTGAGTGGTCTGTTTGACTTCCTCTAAGCGTCGTTGTACTTCGGTTTGAACCATTTCAGCACGTTGTAAAACGCTGTTGCGAGCCCCTTCAATCTGGTCAATGATCCGGTTAGCGTCGCTCTCTGAAATGTCCTTACGTGA
>JAYUYI010000103.1:0-5368 GCA_043752545.1 Thermoleptolyngbya sp. | reverse complement strand
GGGGCTGATTGGCAGACACATAGCGTTTGTCTAGCCAGGTTGCATTGGTGCGCTCTAAATAACCCTGGCTTTCGCGCCCGGTTAATTCAACTCGGGTGCTGTTGGGCAAGGTGCCCACCACTTGACCACCAGGCGCTGTACGCACATTAAGGGCTTCACCCGCTGTGGCAATATAGGCTACAGTCCGCTCTACTCTACTGGAAGGCGGGCGCGTGGGCGACGCAGAGGCAGACGAAATGCTAGACACCGAGGCAGACGGACTACTGGACGACTTGCGGGCATCGGTGCCGCTGGTCGAAATCCATTCGGTTGCCACCCAGGTGCCGTTAGATAGCTCCAGAAAACCATCTTGGCTACGGCCAGTCAGCTGAAGGCGCGACCCATCGGGCACGCTACCCACCAGGTCTCCATTAGGGGCGCTGCGAATATTTAAGGGATTTCCGGTGGTGCTAACGACCCCCGTGGCGGCAGCCAGCGCCGAATGAGCCACGCTCATCGCTAGAACCGCTGCAAACAGAGGTTGGATGGAAATCCAGGCAGAGCTTGGCACTGCTGAGCCTAGCGTATCGAACGACCTGATCTGGGGCATCGGTTCATTACTTTCGTAAGCAGCAGCACCATAAAGATATGCGAGGGATTCCATAGCGATTCACCTTGTGCGTGCAGTCGAGGGTTTAACAGTAAAAATTTAGCTTGCCTTATGCTCCCGAGGTCAGGAGAGACTCTGACTCTAGGAGATATATCTGTATAAGTGGACAATTTCAGTCCTAATATAGCTGATATTATTATGCGCTTGAATTGAGAAAACGCCCCTTTTTGCAATCGCCTTACATTTCATTCATGATTAGGACAGAATGATCACGACAGCTCAATTGTTGCGTCAGGGCATGGCACTGTCATAAAGGGCAGGGGCACGGCACTGCCCCTACAGAATGTGTCGCAGCCTCCCTGCAAATTAATGTTTGAGTCTACCCCTTGGGTTTTTGAACTGTGGCAATGTGCAGCTCTTTCAGCTGCTTATCGTCAACGGCAGACGGGGCATTGGTGAGGAGGCAGCGAGCCTGCTGGGTTTTGGGGAAAGCGATCGCATCTCGAATCGAGTCTTCACCCGCTAGCAGCATCACCAAGCGGTCAATCCCGTAGGCGATACCGCCGTGGGGCGGGGTGCCATACTCAAACGCCTCCAGCAAAAAGCCAAACTTATCGCGGGTTTCTGCTGCCGATAGGCCAATTAGTTCAAATACCTGTTGCTGTAGCTCGGGCTGGTAAATCCGAATGCTGCCGCCCCCGGCTTCAAACCCGTTGAACACAATGTCGTGGGTTAGGGCGCGCGCTGTTTTCAAGTCGCCTAGGTCGTCGGGATGGGGTGCGGTGAACGGATGGTGCAGCGGGTCGAGCCGTTTCTCGTCGGCATTCCACTCAAACATGGGAAAGTCTACCACCCACAGCAGGTCGAGCTGGTTGGGATCGATTAGCCCTAGCTCCTTGCCGACGACTTGACGCAGGCGATCGAGCGTTTTGTTGGCCATGGCCGTGTCGCCTGCGGCAAATAGCAGCAGATGCCCTGATTCTGCCCCCGTACGGCGCAGAATTTCAGCCTTTTGCTCAGCCGTCAGGTTGTCTTTGATCGCGCCAATCGTGTCAATTTCGCCGCCATCGCGCACCCGAATATAGGCTAGCCCTCTGGCTCCAGCGGCGGCGGCTTCGTTAAACAAATCGCCACCGAGCTTAATTCGCACATTAGAAATCGCCTCGTTGCCACCGGGAATCGGCAGAATTTTGACGATCCCGCCTTTGCTCACCGCATCGGCAAACACCTTGAAGCCAGACCCCTGGACAATATCGGACACATTCACCAGCTCTAGCCCAAACCGCGTATCGGGTTTGTCGCTGCCGTAGCGATCCATCGCGGCGGCGTAGGTGAGGCGCGGGAACGGACGCGGCAGATCCACGCCCTTAATGGTTTTAATCAAATGGCAGATTAAGCCTTCATTCAAGTCGAGAATCTCGTCCTGGGTCATGAAGCTCATCTCCATGTCAAGCTGGGTGAACTCGGGCTGGCGATCGGCGCGCAGGTCTTCATCGCGGAAGCAGCGGGCAATTTGGTAATAGCGATCGACTCCGGCCACCATCAAAATTTGCTTGAATAGCTGGGGCGACTGGGGCAGCGCAAAAAATTCACCCGGATGGACGCGGCTGGGTACCAGGTAGTCTCGTGCTCCTTCGGGCGTGGAACGATTGAGAATCGGCGTTTCGACTTCGGTGAACTGGTGTTCGTCTTCGAGGTAGCGGCGCAGGGTTTTGACCACCTGGTGCCGCAGTTGCAGGTTGCGGCTCATCCGCTCTCGCCGCAAATCGAGGTAGCGATATTTGAGCCGCAGGTCTTCACGTACTGATTCCGATTCGCTAGTAGACACCTGGAACGGCAGCGGCTTGCGAACGGCATTCAGTAGCTCAATCTGGTTGGCGTAGATTTCAACCTCGCCAGTGGCCAGCTTGGGGTTGAGCGAGGCGGGCGGACGCTGGGTGACACGTCCCGTGATCCGCACTACATATTCATTGCGCAAGTCGTCAGCGGCTGGGTAAGAGGTGGGTGTGCGTTCTGGGTCGCTGACAATTTGGGAAACCCCGGTGCGATCGCGCAAGTCTACAAAAATGACCCCGCCATGATCTCGCCGCCGATCGACCCAACCGCAGAGAGTGACGGTTTCGCCAACGTGCTCGGCTCGAAGTTGACCGCAGTAGTGGGTGCGCATGGAGGGAGGAGGGATAAGGGATGCAGGATGAAAGGTGAAGGATGAACGGGTTGTGCTGGCGGTGATGGATAGGAATGCGGACTAGACTGGGTGCCCGTTAACTACGGCCAGCAGTGAAAACCTTTCCATTATCTAGCATCGCTGTCAGCAATTCCACCAAATCAAGCCAAACATTCCCGTAGAGAGGCGATTAATCGCGTCTCTGATTAATCACGTCTCTACAGGAATGTTTATCGTTTATTCCAGAACCATTGAGGTAGGCATTGTTCAAGCAGCCTCAGCGCCTTATCCTTTGGGCGTTTTGTCTTGCTCGACCAGTTTTTCCCAGGCGGCTTTGGCGGCTTCAGAGAGGCGATCGCCCAATCCATTCATCTCGTCTACCAGGGTCTGCCAATTTTTCTCCGCTTCCTGCTGCAAGGAGCCGATCGACTGTTCCAATTGGGTTGGATCGATCAAAGAGTTTTGCTCAACCGCTGCGCGCGCCTGCCGAATCGCCTTGAGATAGGTCTCGCGGGTAAATTCTCCAGCCGAGTGGGCTTCTTCTTGAGCGCGGCGAGTTAGGGCTTCAATGAGCGCCTGTGTTTCTCGCTGAATTTCTTCCAAGCTATGATCCCCAGATCCTGTCACGTCGGTTCTGGGTTTTACGTCTAGCACAATGGGGGTTTGATTCGAGTCGTTTGAGTCAATACTCATAGCCTTTCTCCTTGCGGGGGTGTGCAGTAAAGGACTAGTCCGGATCACAAACTTAGCTGTTCTCTAAATCTAACCGATTAGCCAGAGGTCAACAGCTACTAGTTGTTTCCCAGCCCTATTTGCCGATGCAAAATCGGCTAAAAATTCGATCGAGGACGGATTCTGTCACCGTCTCTCCAGTAATTTCGCCCAACGCTTGCGCCGCTGTGCGCAGGTCGATGCTCCAAAAGTCGAGCGGGAGCTGATCGGCGATGGTGGCCTGCACCTGTTGCAAGGCGATTTTGGCACGGGTAAGGACAGCGGCTTGGCGCTGGTTGATGGCCAAGTCTAAATTGGCGGCGGTGAGGCTGGTGGTTTGAACAGTGGTGAGAATGGCCTGCTCTAACGGCTCAATGCCCTGCTGGTGAGCGGCGGCGGTATGGACGACAGCGGGAGGCCGGGAGGCGGAAAACAACTGGCTGAGCTTGGCTTCTAAGGACGCGATCGCTTCCGCATCCACCAAGTCAATTTTGTTGAGCACCACAATCAGCGGGCGATCGCCAACCTGTTGATAAATCTCCCGATCGGCCTCAGTCCAGCCGTCCGTAGCATCGAGGGTGAAGAGCACGAGGTCGGCAGACTGAGCGGCCTGACGCGATCGCGCTACGCCAATTTTTTCCACCTGGTCGGTCGTGTCACGAATCCCCGCCGTGTCCAATACCTGCACGGGGATGCCGCCCACTACCAAATGCGATTCCACCACGTCGCGGGTGGTGCCCGGTAGGTCGGTGACGATGGCGCGATCGCTGCGGCTCCAGGCATTCAGCAGGCTGGACTTGCCCACGTTGGGGCGACCGACGATCGCTACCTTTAGCCCCGATCGCAATAGCTCTCCTTGGGCGGCGGTGGCCAAGATCTGCTCGACATCGGTGAGAACTTGGGCGATCTGAGCCGTTACGGCAGGTTCATCCAGCGGCGGCAGGTCGTCTTCAAAGTCAATCCGCGCTTCCACTTCGGCCAAAATATCCAGGCAGGCGTCGCGCAGTTGACGAATCGGCTGAGCCAGTTTGCCCTGCAACCCGGCCAGCGCCGTTTGGGCAGCCTGGGGCGATCGCGCTCCCACCAAGTCTGCAATACTCTCGGCTTGGGTCAGGTCAATCCGGCCATTGAGAAACGCCCGCAGGGTAAACTCTCCCGGCTCGGCCAGCCGTGCGCCCTGCTCCAGACAGCCCTGCAATACCTGCTGCACCGCCATCATGCCACCGTGGCAGTGCAATTCCACCACGTCTTCGCGGGTATAGGAGCGCGGAGCCAGCATGAGCAGCAGCAAGGCTTCGTCAACCAGCCGCTGGGTCTGGGGTTCACGGATTTGGCCATACAAAATCTGATGGCTTTCCCAGCTCTGATGTCCCGGCGCATGGAACAGGGTACGGGCGATCGCCACCGCTTGTGCTCCCGACAGCCGCACGATCCCCACGCTGCCCTGCTGCGGTACGATGGCTGTGGCGATCGCGGCGATCGTGTCACCTTGAACCAAGCCCTGCACCATCTAAACCTCTATCAAACGATTCAACCTCTACTAATCCGGCGGCCTGTAACGCTGCCCAACTGCGGCTAGAACACTCTTCCCGTCGCAGCTCTGCCACCCGCAGCCACTGAATTCCCTTAGCGCCTACTTCTGCTGGATCACCCGTTAAGGTCGCAGGCCAAGAGCTAAGCGAACATTGATACACAATATTTAGCGCATGCAGGGTGTCATCTGGGCGCGGAAAGAAAGATTCATAGACGGTGAGCAGGCGATCGACTTTGAATTGAGTGATGCCTGTTTCTTCCTGGACTTCCCGCGCCAATCCGTCTAGCAGATATTCATGCGGCTCTAGACCACCGCCAGGTAAATCCCAGCAGTCTGGTTCAGGTAGGGTCATTTGGTGTAGTAGCAG
>JAYUYI010000102.1:0-2066 GCA_043752545.1 Thermoleptolyngbya sp. | reverse complement strand
CAATGAAGCCTAACCAAATAATTCCCAGATCGCTGCCATAAAACGGCATTAACGTGTGAGCTAGAGGGCCGCTACCGACGATCGCCAGCTTACTGCCTTCGCCCATGTCGGCATGTTTCCAGGCTTTCAGCAGGGATTCCACATTCTTTTCAGTGGCAATTCTGCCCTGATAAACAAATAGACGACGGGCATCTAGTTCGGTCTTGAGCCGAGATAAACCAGGAGAGTATCGTTCGACATCTACTCCATTTGGAATAACGGCCAGCCGATCTTGAGGAACGCCGAGCCGCATCAACAGGTCACGCTGAATCTCGGAGAAAATAATGACGCGCTGGTAGTTGGCCAAGCACGGGGCATAGAGCTGATACATCAGGTGCTGGGTGCCTGATGTAAGGTTGCGTCGCTTGCGGTCGAAGGGGGGATGAAAGGTTGCCACTAAAGGCAGATTTAGCTCTTCACAAATTTCGGGCAGGACAAAATCAAGCGGAGATAGGGTAAGAGAGGCGTGAACAACATCAGGCTTTAGCCGCCTGAGTGCCTGACTCAAAACCCGACTAGCTTTGGGAGAGGGGATGGTATAAATCTGTGATTTGTAAAGGCATGGAATTGAAACTTCTTGAAGTTCCTCAGGCAACAGTTCTGCTACAGATTCTTCCTGAGCGAAGTGCAGAAAGCTAACGTGATGACCACGCTCTAGAAGCGCATTGGTCACCTCTCGACCGTAGGTAACATTGCCGCAAAAAGGCGATTTTTTACCAAGCCAGGCAATATGCATTCAAATTAACGGTAATTTTGAAAGGATTTACATGAATACATGAATTTAATCATCATTTAATCATTTCCGATACCGGTTAGTTTGTTTCTGAGCGGGCGATCGCCCAACTCAGCATGCCACCCGCCAGCGCCAGGGCTGCCAGCATTAAAAACACAATCTGTAAACCAAAAAAAGTTTCTGCCACCCCCGCCAGCGCTAACGGCAAACTGAGGGCAATATTAATGGCGTTGTTTTGCAGGCCAAACACCTTGCCCCGCATTTCTTCCGGGGTTTCTTCTTGAATTGCCGTTTGCATGGGGATAGCAACGATCGCCGCACAGGCTCCAAACACTGCCAGCAAAATCAAGACAGGAATTAACCGCTGATTAAATAAAGACAGTGCCGCCAGTGTCGCTGTCATGCCCAACGAACCACACAAGTTGAGCTGAGCACGGGCAAACCGCTGCCCGTCGTGCCCCAGCACCACTGCGCCGGCTGCCATGCCGATGCCTCCGGCTGCTAGCAAAAAGCCAAATTGGGAAGACTTGATTTCGGGGATCACCTCGGCCAGCCGCACGGCCAGTACTGCTAGTGCCGCAAAAATTGAGAACAAAATCACGAGCTGAATCATCGCGCCACGCACCCGCTCATGATCCTTGAGGTAGCGCAGCCCATCTCGGATGTTTTCCCAAACGTGAGGGGTGTCTTGCTTAGAGTGATCTACTTTTTCGTGGGGACGGATCAGCAACAGCAAAACGCCCGCCATGGCGTAGCTAATCCCGACTAGCAGCTCTTTGCCAATGTCTACATTCTTGACTAGGGGGGCGATCGCCATGTCTGCAAAGGCCAGCAGCGGTTCTCCTACCGCAAAGCCCACAATCACCGACGCCATCATGGTGGTGGTGTAGAGCGAATTGGCCGAGAGCAGGTGCTTGCGCTCAACTAACAGCGGAATGGCCGTCTGCTCAGCGGGAGCAAAAAACTGCGTGAGGGTCGAGACCAAAAACGTAATTCCCAGCATCACCAAGAAGCCAATGGGCACCCCTGCCAGGGCTGACCAACCCTGCGAAACCCACAGCAGCAGCGGCAGCACCAGTACTAGCCCGCCCCGCAGCAGATTTGTGCTGACTAAGACGGTCTTTTTAGACCAATGATCTACGTAGACACCCGCAACCGAGCCAAACAACACAGCCGGGATGGTGAACGCAATCATGATGGCTGAGACCCAGCCGCTAATGGTTTGACCTTCGGACTGAAAGTGCTTAGTGATCAGCATGATCATCAGCACTAGGTAAACTTTATCGGCCAGTTG
>JAYUYI010000101.1:0-2067 GCA_043752545.1 Thermoleptolyngbya sp. | reverse complement strand
GTGGTTAGCCACTTAAGTATTTAGCCTATCACACCGCGCTTGAGGAGCAAAAGCTGAGTGCCTGGAGTCAACTGCTGGCCATTCAACTGCGAGCCTGTCAAGATTGCTCAGTCAGGGAAATTCGCTTGGCCTTGCCGCTGACCCGCTTGATCTACGAAAAACCGACCGACTGCTGCGTATTTTCCCTACACATCGCAAGTCAGGATTAAGATAGACGGAAATGAGGTAGATACTAACGTATTTGGCCGTTTATTTGGTGCTCAATATCTTTTTACACCTTATATTTTCTGATCTGCCATTATCCTTCACCCTGAAATGACTGTTTCTAAGCCCCAACCCGAACTACCGTCCACTGCTTTAGGGCTAGTGCCCTTCCCCCATACGGCACTAGCCCTAAAGCGGGCAGAACGAGCCGCCGCCTGTACCCCGTTTCGGCTACCCGTATTCACGACCATGCGGCTAGAAGGAGTTTCGCTGCGGGCGATCGCCGGGGCTGCGGGCATTAAACATCAATATACCCGTCAAGCGCTGTCAGAATTGAGCGCCGAAACCGATTTGCTGTGGCTGGTGCAGGTTGGGATCTTGCGGCGTGAAGTAGACGGCCAGGGGCTAACCGATAGCTTTCGGCTGACGCCCTTAGGACGGCAACTGGTAGAGCGTTGGGAAATACAAGGCCAGGTGCCACCCCCATCGGGTCTAGATTTCTTCTACAATGCGATCGCTCGCTGGGTGCGTCTGCCGGGTTGGTTACACTAGGACAGCTAACGCTTACAGGACACCTGGAGCTACAGGCTGTCTGGGTTGCTCAAAACATCTTGGAGGTATCGAATGAAAGCCATCATGGTTGTGGGTACGGCATCTCATACAGGAAAATCATTTCTAACGGCGGCGCTATGTCGAATTTTGAGCCGACGCGGTTGGCGCGTCTCCCCGTTTAAGGGGCAAAACATGGCGCTCAACGCCTACGTCACCGCTAATGGTGGAGAAATTGGCCATGCTCAGGCGGTGCAAGCTTGGGCAGCCGGGGTTGCACCTCGAGTTGAAATGAACCCAATTTTGCTGAAGCCCCAGGGCGATATGACCTCACAGGTGATCTTAAAGGGGCGGGCTGTTGGCAAAGTCAATGCGGCGAACTACTACAGTGAATATTTTGAAGTAGGCTGGCAGGCGATCGAAGAATCGCTGAATCGGTTGGGTGATGAGTTTGACTTGGTGGTCTGTGAAGGGGCAGGTAGCCCAGTCGAAGTGAATCTAAAAGAGCGTGACTTGACCAATATGCGGGTGGCTAAGCATTTGAATGCATCCACCTTGCTGATTGCCGATATTGAACGCGGCGGCGTATTTGCCCACATTGTCGGCACGTTAGACCTATTAGATCCAGACGAGCGGGCACTGATACGCGGCATTGTGATCAACAAGTTTCGCGGGCAGCGCTCGATTCTGCAACCCGGCATTGACTGGCTGCAAGAAAGAACGGGGATTCCTGTAATTGGGGTAATCCCATGGTTTGATCACGACTTCCCTGCCGAAGATTCGCTTTCATTGCTCGATCGCCCCTCGGGCAGCTCCAATAACGACATCAACATTGCCGTCATTCGGATGCCCCGAATTTCTAACTTCACCGATTTTGATCCGCTAGAGTCAGAACCTAGCGTCAACATTCGCTATGTTGGACTCAAAGATTCGTTGGGCTATCCCGATGCCGTAATTTTGCCCGGTTCTAAAACCACCATTGCGGATTTGGTTGCCCTACAGCGCAGCGGCTTAGCAGAAGAAATCCAAAATTATGCGACAGCTGGCGGCACCGTGTTGGGCATTTGTGGCGGGTTTCAAATGATGGGCAAAATGCTAGCCGATCCTGAAGGCGTCGAAGGGCAAGAAGGCCGTTATAAAGGGCTGGACTTGCTGCCGATTAAAACCGTGATCACGGGGCAAAAAGTAGCGCGGCAGCGACAGGTTACCTCCAACTTTCCGCAGGCGGGTCTACCCGTTTTGGGCTACGAAATTCATCAGGGGCGCAGCCATCTGGCCGAAAACGAGCTAGAAGCAAATGGGGCTACCTGCAAC
>JAYUYI010000100.1:0-2067 GCA_043752545.1 Thermoleptolyngbya sp. | reverse complement strand
GATCCGGGGGTCGCGGATTTTGGCAGCTGGTGTGATTTTGCCGTTGTCAGAGCGCAACGCCTCTCGCCAGCTCGGGACTCGGCATCGGGCGGCCATGGGAATTACAGAACGAGTCGAAAATTGTATTTGCGTTGTTGTATCCGAAGAAACGGGATCAATTTCTTTAGCCGAACGGGGGACACTAAATCGTCCTCTGACCAGCAGTAAACTGAGAGAACTGCTCATTGCCCGGTTTTCTCAGTCGGTAGAGCGTGAACCCGTGGCTCCACAGTTACGGAGCCTGGGTCGTCAACTTAAAGATCGAATTAAAACCTTATTTTTGCGCCCGTTTCGAATCTCAAAATCGGCTTCTCGGAGAAAAAATGACAGCAAAGCCAACCGTTCTTAGGGACTTACCGGCTGATTTGCAGCAGGAACGATTGCCCCAACATGTTGCCGTAATTATGGATGGCAACGGTCGCTGGGCGCAGCAGCGGGGTCTACCTCGATTAATTGGGCATCGGCGAGGAGTAGATACGCTGAAAGAACTGCTGAGATGCTGTAAAGATTGGGGGATTCGAGCCTTAACCGCCTACGCGTTTTCGACCGAGAACTGGGGTCGTCCACTCGAAGAAGTGGAGTTTTTAATGACGCTGTTTGAACGTGTCCTGCGTCAAGAGTTACGGGAAATGGTGGCCGAGGGGGTACGGATTCAGTTTGTGGGCAATCTGCAAGCGTTGCCCCATTCGCTGCAAGCTGAGATTGGGCGATCGATGGAGGAGACGCGCAATAATCCAGGCATTCAATTCACAGTCGCAACCAACTATGGGGGGCGACAAGAGATTGTCCAAGCCTGTCGGGCGATCGCCACCCAAGTTCAGCAGGGATTGCTCCAGCCAAACGATATCGACGAGGCATTATTTGCTCAGCATCTTTACACCGCTGGCACCTGCGATCCAGATTTGCTGATTCGCACCAGTGGCGAGATGCGAATCAGCAACTTTTTGCTGTGGCAAATGGCCTACGCTGAGCTTTACATTACCGATGCCCTCTGGCCAGATTTTGATCGCAGCGAGTTTCACCAAGCCCTATGTGCCTTCCAAAGCCGCAATCGCCGCTTTGGCAAGGTCTAAGTTACTCTAACAATCTCAACCACTCGCATGTTTGAAACCCTCCGACGGTTTGTCACCACCCACTGGGTCGATCTCAACTGGGCCTTGTATGACAAACTCAGTAGCCCTAAACGAGTCAGCTTGGCCTTAATCATCATTGTAATTGGTGCCTGGGTAGGGTTAAGGAAACGGCCTCAGCTTAGACGTTTGATTAGTCGGGCGGCGATCGCGACCCTGTTGCTGTATTGGCTGATTATTTCGCCGATCACCGCACCGCTGCTAACAGGAGTTCTGCTGAACGTCCTGCCTACCGATCCAGGGGGTAAGGCCGATGCCATTGTGGTCTTAACTCGTAGCGAAGATGTGATGGGCGATCGCTACCAGTTGGCTCTAGACCTGTGGAAAGCCCAACGTGCCCCTCGCCTATTTGTCACCACTGAGAAAAACTTTGAACTAGTCCAGGAAATTATTCAGGGTCATGGCTACCCTACCCAAATTGTCAGTGCTACCGGATGTGCCCGTACCACAAAAGATGAAGCCACTTCTACAGCGGCTATCTTGGGACCTCAAGGCATAAAGACTATCATCTTGATGACCGATGCACCGCATATATTGCGGGCTTATCTCACCTTTCAGGGAGTAGGATTTTCAGTGATGCCTCACCCGGTTGATCTGCCTCCGTCCCTCAGCTCCGCCAAGCGGTCTTTTCTGGTGGTTCGGGAATACATCAGTTTGGCCAGCTATGCATTTTTAGGCCGGCTTCAACCTAAGCCAGATGACGCCTTGGAGCACCCCGCCGCAGACCTGCTGCAATCTATGAGCGATCGCGAATGCAGGTTGGAGCGCGCATCAAGTATCGACAAACCATTTAGCCCAACCTGAGGTGTAGCATGCTGCCGCCCGCATTCAACCCATAACGGGGCTGCTACGGCCCTGCAAAAATTGCTTCGTCTAGGTCTTGGCGACTCAAAGAATA
>JAYUYI010000099.1:0-5371 GCA_043752545.1 Thermoleptolyngbya sp. | reverse complement strand
AGCAGTGTGATTTGGAGCAGGCTGGAACCTATGAGCAAGGTGAGCGATCGCAATCCGGTTTTGCTGATTCATGGCATTGATGACACCGCCGATGTATTTTCGACCATGGCTCCCTACCTGCGAGTGCAGGGCTGGAAAACCTATGGACTCAACCTCACTCCTAGCAACGGAGACGTCGGGTTAGACCAGTTAGCCCAGCAGGTTGCCGACTACGTGAGCCAAACCTTCCCCGCCCACCAGCCCATCGATCTGGTGGGTTTCAGTATGGGCGGCATCATCAGCCGCTACTACGTGCAGCGGCTAGGCGGCATCGACCGGGTGCAGCGATTTGTCACCATTTCCTCACCGCATCAGGGTACCTGGACTGCCTACCTGCGTCCCAACACTGGAGCCTGTCAGATGCGGTGGGGCAGCCCCTTTATGACGGCGCTCAATCGTGATGTAGACATGCTGCAAAAACTACATTTCACCTCGATTTGGACACCTTTAGATTTAATGATTGTCCCGGCTGAGAGTTCGCGGTTGCCCGTTGGGAAAGAGGTGGTGGTCAATGTGCCTGCCCACGCCTGGATGTTGACCCACAATCGCAGCTTGCAGGCGGTGTGCAAGGCATTGACCGTTCCGGTTCTACTGCATGCCTAGCTTGACCTTGACCATTGACCTTAATTTTTTGTAGTTGATCAATTTGTAGTTTATCGATATTTTTATGAAACCCGGCTTAGATCCGGTTTTTTTGTTTGGAAGTTTCTAGTTTGAAACTCTTAGCAACTTACTGTACTCTGAACGCATGCTCTTGTTCTTTGACTGAATCTGTACACTTGCAGTTTTTTGAAAAAACTAACGATGACCAAGACTATCGCAGCAGTTAAGGCGTTTATTGATAGTTACGATAGTGATCCTCTAGTCTATCAAGATCTAGATCATGCGATTGAAGCCATTTGTTGCAGCATAGAGTTCAGAAACTTGCTGCTGGTGCTAATTGAAAGCAACGCGTTTTCCGCAGAGTTTGGCCAAGAATTTGCCCTAATTGAGGCGATCGCAGGGTTGTCAGCCTGCCGCAGACTACGAAGCGGCTTGAGTCTCTCGCTGGGCAGCTTTTTTGGGCTGCTGGCCGAACTTACAGCCGCCTTTGACGCAGCGACCGGAGCCGAGTGGTCTGCATTTTCAAATCGGCTGTGCCAGTCTGATTTGGGCAAGACCAAGCTCTTGGCTAGGCTCTTAATCAGTCGGGATGCTGATTTCTATCAGAAACTAGCAGATCATCTAGTTAAGACTAATCCTCACGCCCTATACCCGACCTCTAGCTATCGCGAAAGCCGTGGACATGTCGTTAGCACACTGGATGGTCGAAGCATTGAGGCCGTGATGAGCATGAGTACCTTCACCTCAATCAAAGTACTAGAGAACTCGCTAGACCCACAGCAGCACCTCCTGAGAGATATGTACATCTCCTTCAAACGCTGTGTTTGCCTAATCGATCAAAACGTAGAGCACCACTACGGCCAACAGATTGAAGATTATTTTCATCATCACCAGATTCATCTCGAAAAGCTCGTCTACCGAGCCATGGAAGTTGATAAAGGCATTCACACAGTGGAACGAATGCTAGGTGACTTTAAGCGGCTGGGTGTGTCCAGAAACGAACCTGTGCTAATTGTGGGTGGCGGTGTATTGAGCGATACAGGCGGGCTTGCCTGCGCCCTATACCACCGCAATACGCCCTATGTAATGCTGTCTACATCGATTGTGTCTGGGATTGATGCAGGGCCATCTCCGCGCACCTGCTGCGATGGATTTGGCTACAAAAATCTGTTTGGAGCTTACCATGCGCCGATCCTTTCGATTACCGATCGCGCTTTCTTCAAAACGCTGCATCCCGGATGGTTGCGCCACGGAATTGCCGAGATTATTAAAATGGCGATTGTGAAAAATGCGGAGCTATTTGATGCTCTAGAGCAGGCAGGTTCGCAGCTGATTGATTCTCGATTTGGTACCGTGCACTGTCAGCCCACCGATGAAATTAGCTGCCGCGCCCAGCATATTTTGGGGCTGGCGATGCAAAGCTACGTGGAGGCTGAATATGACAACCTCTATGAAACGCATCAATGTCGGCCTCATGCCTATGGTCATACCTGGTCTCCAGGCTTTGAAATTGAGGCTGGATTACTGCATGGTCATGCCGTTACCATCGGCATGGGGTTTGGAGCCTACTTGAGTCACCAGCTCAACTGGATCAGCTCTGAGGAACTTCACCGGATTTTGCGTCTCATTAGCAGCTTTGAGCTAAGCCTTTGGCACGATATTTTGCTCAACCAGGAAACCCTCTGGGCGGCGCAGGAAAAAATCGTCCAAAAGCGAGGTGGCAACCTGTCTGCACCCTTACCTAAAGGTGAAATTGGTCGGTGTGGTTATCTCAATTCTCTCACCCGTGAACAGCTCTGTGCGGCGGTTTTAGGCTACCAAACGATCTGCGCCGATTACCCTAGGCAAGGCGTTGGCGTTGAGCCGCTCTGTCAAGATGTGGGGCTAGAAGACCCCTCGACCACGTTTCATTTGCCAGTAGAGCCAATACCTCACCCCAAGAACGGCGCACCAACGCTGTCAGAAGTGTAGAGCAGGCTGCTCTAAAGGTATGTCATCAGTAGGTGTTACTAGGATGTCGCTAGAAGAATTCGACTTTGTCATCCCGCTCTATCAGTTGCGTTGGAACACCAGAGCGGTCTTAGAGGGAATTACCGCCCACTATGCGCCTCGATCGATCCATGTGATTGCACCAGAGCAGCAGGCACAGTCCCTTGAAGTCCTAGCTCAAGGGTGGAAAGTTGCTCCAGTTTACGCTCACGCGGAAGAATTCTTCTTTCAAAATAGCGGCCTCACTAAGCAGGCAATCTGTGCAGAGCTTGAGCTAGGAGCATCACTCTACACCCCTGGCTGGTTTTATCAACAGTTGCTCAAGCTGGGGGCGGCTGACGGGATTGAAGGCTTGAGCGAATGGTTTATGGTCTGGGACAGCGATCTACTGCCTGTCAAGACTTGGCCGATTGTTCAGCAGGCGAAGCCTGTATTCGCATTACTTCAGCACAATCAATGGGGCAATGCTGCAATTGTGGCGGCTTGGGCAAAATGGATTCGTTCAGTGTTGGCAGTTGAGCCGCTGACGGATCAAGCAGGAACGTTTGTGCCGCACCACATGTGGTTCAAGCAAGCCCATCTTGAATCCTTCAAGCAGCAGATCAATCGCTATTTCCAAACAGATGATTCCTGGCTACGGCTGATGATCCGCTCTGCCAATCAGTTTGGTACATTCAGTGAATATTGGTCCTATGCTTCGTGGGTGGCTGCCCATGCGCCCGCTGATGTATCGTTTCATCCCTATGAGCGCTATGGAGCGACGAGCGAGCGATTTTTCGATGATGGGACGGGTCTATTTTTTACGGCGTTCCAGCGCCATCAAGCACCGATCGCTGCCGCAATCGGCAGTCCTGCTTATGCTGATGTAGAAGCGTTTATTCAAGCTACCTATGGCTTCGATCCAATGCCATCCTCTCTGTCATTTGAGAGCAGTCCGAGGCATCTGAAGAAAGGAAATCAGAACAGGCATATTGAGGAATTGCGCTCTCGTTGGCAGATCCTGAGCGCCAACCCTTAATGTCAAGAATGAGTAGGTTACGCGATGTGCAACTTTCAATCTGCCCTCATCCCCTCAACCCCTTCTCCCACAGGGGGAGAAGGGGAGCTAGAGGGACTTTGAGCCTTCGGCATACATGAAAAGGGTGAGGGGGTTCGGCAAAGTTGCACATCGCGTTAGGTTTTTAACTCTTGAACTGATCGCCCTAATCAAAACTCAAAACTCAAAACTATCTCGCATCTCCCACTTGGGCATAGTCCACTTCACCAAAAATGGCGGCGGCATGGCGATAGAATTTGAATTCTAATAAATTGTGAAATGGATCGGCCAAAAAGAACGTCCGGTGCTCTAGCGGTAGGCCGACAAAGCGTTCTTTGGGCGATTGGTAGAAGGTGAGCCCGTGCTCTTGCGATCGCCTCAACAGGGCTTCCCAGTCGGCTTCGTTAGTAAAAATCAGGCCAAAATGGCGGGGGTAGATACTGCGCTGCGGCGTGAGCGGTTCGGGCGACAGGTGCGCCACCAGCTGGTGGCCGCCCAGGCTCATAATCACCGAAGTGGCGCTTTCTCGTCCGATTTCGCAGCCCAACCCCTCGGCGTAAAATACTTTTGCCTGAGCGATGTCATTAACCGGAAAAGCGAGATGAAAAATTGCTAAGTTCATACGGATAGAAATATCGGCTGAGAACTGCCGATGTCGCTGATAAAACGGCTGCTCTGAGCGTAGCGCAAGCCTAGCATCCTGCCTAGCCCTGCAAAAAATTGAGCTAAGGAGTGGCCGCTTAGCGCTATTGTAGAAACCAGAAACTACCAAATCCCGACTAGAGGTGCCTGCTCATGCCCATCTCTGAAGACTGGATGCCCTGGATTTTTGGGCTGGGTTTAAACAGCGTGCTGGCGGCGATCGCCTGGGTAGTGCCGAAAAAGCTATTAACGCCAGCGGGTCTATTGCATGCTTGGGCGCTGGGTGTCATTACCTGGGGCACCTTAGGCTGGCGCGGCTATAGCGTCATGATGGTCTACTTTTTGGTAGGCTCTGCCGTCACCCGGATTGGCATGGAACGCAAAGAAGCTGCCGGAATTGCCGAGCAGCGCTCTGGGGCACGCGGCCCCGAAAACGTCTGGGGATCGGCGTTGACGGCAACGCTGTGCGCCCTAGGTGCCTATGCCGTTGGCGGGACTCAATCTGTCAACACCTGGACAGTGGTCTCGCTACTGGTGCTGGGCTATGTGGCCAGTTTAAGCACAAAACTATCGGATACCTGCGCCAGTGAAGTGGGCAAAGCCTACGGACAGCGCACGTTTTTGATTACCACGTTTGAGTCTGTCCCGCCGGGCACAGAAGGCGCGGTGAGCTTGGAGGGAACGCTAGCAGGGCTGGTGGGGGCAGCGGCGATCGCCCTAGTCGCGTGGGCAGTGCGTCTGATTACACCGCTCGAAATCCCGCTGTGCATCGGTGCTGCATTCGTTGCCACCAACCTGGAGAGCGTGATCGGGGCGACCCTGCAATATCGCTACAGTTGGCTGACGAATGAAATGGTAAATATTATTAACACACTGATTGGAGCCGTGGTGGCGATCGCGTTAGTGGCTGGGATTCAAGCCTGGTTTGGGGTCAGACTTTGAGGCCATCAGGCTTTGACGCACGCTGAAAGGGGACGGCTAGAGTTGCTTTTTTAGCCTTTATCCTTTAGCCTTTTGCTTTCATGGCATCCAATATGAGGCAGGGGTAATGACAGACTGGCA
>JAYUYI010000098.1:0-2068 GCA_043752545.1 Thermoleptolyngbya sp. | reverse complement strand
ATTGTAGAGGGGATAGCAGGTCACCACCTGACTAATCTGGCATCTCCTGAGTGGTCTAGGCTAATTAATCATCTAGGCCATTTTAATCATCTAGGCGCAGTAGTTTGCGATAAAACCCCTGGGAAAAGTCGGTGATGCGCCCTGTTTTGAACGTAAAAATGACTTCAATTAAGAAATCAACAAATTCAAAATTTGCCAGCATTACTTCATAGCTCAATTCGGCATTGCCATCAAACTGCAAGCGACAGCGCGTTAGATCTGCTGGGAGAGACGATACGCTCCAGCTAGCCACAAATGGGATACTTTCTCCACCTTCAATTTTGCGCGACCCTTCCAAGCTGCCTTTTTGATAGAGGCTGATGGCGAGGGGGAGGGCGTTGCGTTTACGACCCTGATAATAGGGAGAATAAACGTTCACATCGCGTGGATTAGCGGGCTGGAGAGTCTCAATAGTCATGCTCAAATCGTCCTTAATGTTCTGTTGATTTGGCAGATTGGCGGTCGGGCTTCTTACCGTTTATCCTTGCCGTCTAAAGAAGTAATGACCAGCTACCTCATTTTAGAGTTGCCCTAATTCTACAAGAGCAACTCTATCAAGGTAAAACATGATTTACTTGCAGTCCAGCATGCCCCGCAACCTATCATCGCTAACTTTGGAGAGCCTTGAGGGCTAAAGGGCGAAAATAGTTTTAGCGGCTTCTAGATTAAATGTAGCTGTGGAACCTAGCCCTTTATAGCTCTTTTTCTGTTCCTTTTTGGCTTCTCTTGAGTAATGTTGAGGCTGGTTATGGTGTAGCGGAGTCAAACAAGGAGATGATAGGCATACTGTTGACCTTATCCTCTTACGCTTTCACCGCCTCCGCCGCCTCTTGAGCTAGGGTGCTATGCCATCAGAGTCCTGGGTCTATGTTTAACCCTTTATCTACCTAATTGCCCTTGACGTCTTCATCTTTACAAATCTTGGTGATTGGCGGTGGTGCAGCGGGCTTTTTTGGAGCGATCGCCTGTGCCGAAGCGCACATTGACGCTCATGTTGTTTTACTAGAAGCCAACCGCACGCCGCTGGCTAAGGTGCGTATTTCTGGCGGGGGTCGCTGTAATGTGACCCATGCTTGTTTCGATCCAGCCTTACTCGTGCAGCATTATCCGAGAGGTGGCAGAGCCTTGCGGGGGGCGTTTAGTCGCTTCCAGCCGCGCGATACGGTGGCGTGGTTTGCTCAGCGAGGGGTGACGCTAAAAACAGAAGCCGATGGCCGGATGTTTCCGGTAACCGATGATTCGGCTACGATTGTCGATTGCTTGATGCAAGCCGCCCGCCGAGCTGGAGTGGAGGTGCGAACTGGAGCGGCGGTAGTCGATTTGACCTATGCAGCGTCCGGTTTAGGGTCAACGTTTCAGGTGGAGCTGAAGTCGGGGGAGGTGATTGGGGGCGATCGCCTCCTGCTTGCAACCGGCAGCAGCCCGCAAGGATACGCCTTAGCCAAGCGCCTAGGCCATACGATTGAACCGCCCGTGCCGTCACTGTTTACCTTTACAGTGGCAGACCCAGACTTGCGATCGCTGGCAGGTGTGGCCGAACTGGCTCAGGTGCGGCTGGTTGTAGCTGACCAAAAACCGCTGGAGCAAACGGCTCCCCTACTGATTACCCACTGGGGGTTCAGCGGCCCCGCTGTGCTCAAGTTGTCGGCTTGGGGCGCACGGAGTTTGCATGATCAGCACTATCAAGGACAGCTCCAGGTGCATTGGCTACCGGGGCAATCACCTGATCAGATTCGGCAGCAGCTGATGGCCGCAAAACAGCAGCAGGGCAAACGGGCGATCGCCGCCACTTGCCCTTTAGCGCTGCCCCGTCGTCTGTGGCAATACCTCATCTCTCGGTCTGCCATCCCTACCGACCAGCGCTGGGCCGATCTGTCAAAGCCGCAGCTGCATCAGTTGATTCAAGAATTGACCCAAAGCCAGCATTTGATCCAAGGAAAAGGTGCCTTTAAAGATGAATTTGTCACCTGCGGCGGGGTTTCACTTAAACAGGTAGATTTCAAAACAATGCAGAGCCGTCTGTGCCCCG
>JAYUYI010000097.1:0-5376 GCA_043752545.1 Thermoleptolyngbya sp. | reverse complement strand
TGGGGCTACAGCAGCGCGACTATATCAATTGCGGGTTTGACCAAACTGATCTGGTGATTTGCATCGGCTACGATTTGGTCGAATATTCGCCTAAACGCTGGAACCTAGATGGCACCAAATCAATTATTCATGTTGGGCAAACCCCTGCCGAAGTGGACAGTAGCTATAACCCTTTGGCAGAAGCGGTTGGCGATATTTCTGATTCGTTAGAAGAAATCTTGAAGCGAGTTGACCGCAACGGCAAACCAGAACCCTATGCGGTGCACCTGCGCGCCGATATCCAGGCCGACTATGAGGAGCACGCCCACGATGAGGGTTTCCCGATTAAGCCGCAAAAGCTGATCTACGATCTGCGACAGGTGATGGGCCCTGAAGATATTGTGATTTCAGACGTGGGGGCGCACAAGATGTGGATGGCACGCCATTATCATTGCGATCGCCCCAATACCTGCATTATTTCTAACGGCTTTGCGGCCATGGGAATTGCCCTACCGGGGGCGATCGCCGCCAAACTCGTAGCTCCCAACCGCAAAGTAGTCGCTGTCACCGGTGACGGGGGGTTTATGATGAACTGCCAGGAGCTAGAAACGGCGCTGCGCATCAACACCCCGTTTGTCACAATTATTTTTAACGATGGCGGCTACGGGCTAATTGAATGGAAACAGGTTAACCACTTTGGTGAATCATCTTTTATTAAATTTGGCAACCCCGACTTTGTGAAATTTGCCGAAAGCATGGGGCTGAAGGGATATCGCATCACTGCCAGTACCGACTTCATTCCAACCTTGAAAGAGGCGCTGGCGCAAGATGTCCCAGCCGTGATCGACTGCCCAGTAGACTACCGCGAAAACCTCCGCTTTAGCCAGCGAGCGGGCGATTTAACCTGCACCATTTGAACGGGCAAGTGCTCGCAGTGAATCGGGAGTGAGGCGGCTCCAGCAGAGTGGCTTTACCGTTTAGTGGATGGGGAACAGGCGGGTTGCAGAGAGTGGGAATTATATTCTCCGCTAGCCCCCGACCTGCCAGCAGAATATAATATTATGCGTGACCATTCCAGGTCTACTCTGTTGATTCCATCCTCCATCCCCCAGCCACGCTCATGGTGTATTCCCGGAACTCTTTGTTGGCGTACCCTCTGGTACATTCATGAACCCGTTCCGACTAGTTGTGCAGCAAATAGGGCAACGGCGGCGAACCCATGCAGTGGGCACTGCACCGAGCCGCTTTCCAAAAACTGATCTGAAGATCGGGGCGGATTCTCCAATGCCGAGCCGGGTTTTACGGATGACCTGGCCAGGGCAAAAACTTGTACATCGGCTGTCGGCTTGGACTTGGAAGCACGTGCAGCAGGCTCAACCACGCCGCCGTAAAGACCTTGCATTAAGAGCGCGCTCTCACACTAGTATTTACTACGTTTTGGCGGTTGTCCTGTTAACTAGCGCCATCGGCTATCGGTTTTATAATGAGCCGCAGCTAGCCGTGGGTACGATTGCCCCCAGTACGCTAAGAGCACCAGATTTGGCTCAAGTTACCGATACCCGATCCACGGAAGAGAAGCGAGTTGCCGCTCGACTGGGTGCGATTCCGGTGTTGAAGGTAGATCAGTCGGTGAATCAGCGCATTTACCAATCGCTGCAACGGCTGCTCGATGAGAGTGATGCGCTGCGGCAGCAGGCCGGGACATTCCCATTTGTCTCGACTGCGACGCTCTCAACGGCTACCCAGCGATATTTACGTCAATCATCTCAGACTGAATGGCAGGCAGCGATCGCCCGAGTAGAAGGTGAAAACCCATCTGGAAGACCCGCAACTCGGCTACCCTCATCTGCCGCTGGCAGTGGCTCGGTCGCCTCAATTCAACAATTAGCCATTCTAGAACTCGAAAACTATCGCCGCACCGTCTCCGCCGAAGATTTTTCCACACTCAAGCGGCTGATGCTGCACAATCGCCAAAGCTATAGACTAGCGTTAGCAGCCCTCAACACCCCCGCTAGCTTGGCATCTGGGCGCGATACCCAGAAGAATGTTTATATCCGTCAGATCTTTAACCTAACCGATCCAGGCTGGCTCGCTGCCAAAGTCGGAATGCGCCAAATTTTGGAACGCGTCTTGGCTCAAGGTGTGGCACCGGGGCTGCCCGACACGCTGCTCGAAAATGCAGTCAAGGCTCAGGCGATCGCCGATATCCCATCTGCTGCTGTGCCCTTAGCAGTAGAGACGCTGATGGCAGCGATTGAACCCAACCTCACACAAGATGTAGACCAAACGCGGGTGCAGGCAGAGCAGGCGGCGCTGGCCGTGGAACCGGTGCAGGTGAAGGTGCGCCGGGGTGAGCTAATTGTGGGAGCGGGTGAAACAATTACGCAAGCCGACTTTGTCTTGCTAGATTATTTTGGGTTAAGTCAGCGCCGCATCAACTGGTTGGGGCTGATCGGATTTGCCGCCCTCATTAGTGGTGGCATTGCGGTGTTTTTGCTAATAGAGCGACGGTTTCATCCAGGTCTGCGTCGTAGAGATTATGTTCTGATTACGCTACTGTTGCTGACCACACCGCTGCTGTTGGCGCTGGGGTTATCTGCCACCAGCTTGCCTGCTATTGGACTGCTAGTGAGCAGTTTTTATGGCTCTCCGTTGGGGGTAGTGGTGGTGGGGTTGCTCAGTATCACGCTACCGATTGGCATGGAAGTGAGCGGGCGGCATTTGCTGGCCAGTGCTGCAGGCAGCTTCCTCGGTGCTGTGATGGCGGGTCGGCTGCGATCGCGTGAAGAGCTAGCGCTGTTGGGAGGAGCGGTGGGCCTCACCCAAGGGGCAGTTTATTTAGTGATCAGCTTAATTTTGAGTGCTGGGACAGATTCGGTTTGGTATAGCATCCTCACCGCTTCCGCCCTGCAAGGGCTGATGGGAATTGCCTGGAGTGTGGTGGCGTTGGGGATCAGCCCCTACCTGGAGCAGGTATTTGATTTAATTACCCCCAGTCGGTTGGTCGAGCTGGCCAATCCAAATCGACCCTTGCTCAAGCGACTAGCAGCAGAGGCTCCCGGCACCTTTCAGCACACCCTATTTGTAGCAACGTTGGCCGAGGCGGCGGCTCGAACTCTGGGCTGCAATGTGGAACTGGTGAGGACTGGAACCCTGTACCACGACATTGGCAAAATGCACGATCCCCAAGGGTTCATTGAAAATCAGATGGAGGCACCCAATAAGCATGACCTGATTGACGACCCGTGGAAAAGCGCCGACATAATTAAAAAACACGTCAGCCAGGGGCTGGTGATGGCGCGGAAGTACCGCTTACCCAAGGCGATTCGGGCGTTTATTCCAGAACACCAGGGCACCATGCTAATTGCCTACTTTTTTCATGAAGCCCAGCAGCGATCGCAACAAAAACCTCAGCTCAAGGTCGATGAAGCCACCTTTCGCTACGATGGCCCAATCCCACAATCGCGAGAAACCGGCATCGTGATGCTGGCCGATTCCTGCGAAGCCGCCTTGCGATCGCTCAAAGATGCCACTCCCGAAGAAGCGCTGTCAATGGTGAACCGGATCTTGCGGGCCCGCTGGCAAGACAACCAACTAGTCGATTCTGGCCTCCACCGCTCTGAAATGCGCTCCATTGCCGAAATTTTCGTCCAAGTGTGGCAACAGTTCAACCACAAGCGGATCGCCTATCCTAAAGCCGTGTCGTCTCTGCCTGCTGCGAAGTAGAGAGGTCAGGGATTAAAACTAGGGATATAAAGCGATGTGCAACTTGATCTAAAGTTTTGTGGGATGGGCGTCTCGCCCGTCTAGCTTGGGCGGGCAAGATGCCCACCCCACGGGAAATCAAGGGTTTCAACGGTAAAGTTGCACATCGCGTTAAACTAGTTCATCTAAAGTGTGTGCCAGCTTTTTTACCCTCTGAAATTTTGAAGTCCCTTAAAAACCTAAAGCATGTTAGACACTATCGAAATTAAACGCGACGTTGATCTGTTGTCTGAGCGCCTGGGTAAAACCCAGGACTATCTTTGACGTCCCTGCACTGACGGCAAAAATTCAAGATTTGGAGCAGGTCGCCTCACAACCCGCCTTCTGGAATAATCAGGACAAAGCGCAGAGCATTCTGCAAGAAATGAACGACCTCAAGTCGCACCTAGACCAGATGCAGCGATGGCGTTCTACCCTCAGCGATGCCAGAGCAATTTTAGAGCTGCTAGAGTTAGAAGCGGACGAAACGCTGCTCCAAGAAGCCCACACTGACCTGACCCGCCTGAGCCACGAACTCGATCAGTGGGAATTGCGGCAAATGTTGTCGGAACCCTACGATGATGGCGGTGCGGTGCTGACGATCAACGCGGGGGCAGGCGGCACCGATGCGCAAGACTGGGCGGAGATGCTGCTGCGGATGTATACTCGCTGGGGTGAAAGTCACGGCTACAAGGTTTACCTATCGGAACTGTCAGAGGGTGACGAAGCGGGGTTGAAATCGGTCACATTAGAAGTGAATGGCCGATATGCCTATGGCTACCTCAAAAATGAAAAGGGCACCCATCGGCTCGTGCGAATTTCGCCCTTTAACGCTAACGATAAGCGGCAAACTAGCTTTGCTGGTGTGGAAGTGATGCCGATTCTAGATCATGAGGTGGAACTAAATATTCCCGACAAGGATTTAGAAATTACCACCACTCGATCGGGCGGCAAAGGCGGGCAAAACGTCAACAAGGTGGAAACGGCAGTCATTATCAAGCATGTGCCAACCGGGCTGATGGTGCGCTGCACGGAAGAGCGATCGCAGCTGCAAAATAAAGAAAAAGCCCTAGCTCGGCTCAAAGCCAAACTGCTAATCATTGCCCAAGAACAGCGCGCCCAGGAAATTGCCGATATTCGCGGCGATATTGTAGAAGCTGCCTGGGGCAATCAAATCCGCAACTATGTCTTTCATCCCTACCAACTGGTCAAAGACCTGCGCACTGGCGTAGAAACCACGGCGATCGCCGATGTGATGAATGGCGAATTAGACCCGTTCATCGAAGCCAGTTTGCGACACGGCAATCAGGTGGTAGACGACAGCCCGGTTTAGGTTCAGAGCCGCGATGAATCGCGGTTCTACAGCGGGAGATGCTTGCCGGAATGGCGACAGCCGTGGCTACAACCTACGGGGAGAGGCGCGATTGCACTGAGAATAACGGGCAAGGGTAGCAATCGGTGCTGCTTCAGACCTCCGAGGTTTTGAAAACCTCGGAGGTCTTGGACGATCGGCCAACCTCCAAAAACCTGAAACTTAAAAATGCGATCGCGTGATTAGAGCGCAGTTTGGAGAAAGAGCTGATTGAGCGGAATCGTGATGTGAGGAAACGCAGCTGGAGCGAGCACTGTGTTTGCAGCCAGGATAGCTTCCTG
>JAYUYI010000096.1:0-5381 GCA_043752545.1 Thermoleptolyngbya sp. | reverse complement strand
GGTTAAATCGCTTCTGGGGCGTTTGTTTGGTGGCACGTAGCAGCAGCACTTCACCCTGCTCGCCCCAGGTTTCAGCAAACTCAGACGGTTTGCGCCGCACAATGCCGACATCCGGCACTGCAATTACCATTTCGCGCTCGCTCACGCTGTAAATCAATGCAGAGTTATCTTGCCACTTGACCAGCGCGGGGGCTTCGAGCCGCCCCACCGACTGCGCCGGAACCATCACCAACTGGGCGCTCAGACCCATAAATTCGGCAACGGCACCACACAAGTCGAGCGATAAGCCGCCTGTGCGATCCATTTGGTTAACCAAAATCCGCTGCACCACGTCTCGCCGAAACGGGATATTCAAATGCTGACACAGCATTTGAAAGCAGGCCATGGTGCCATCTAGCTGCCCTCGCCCTTTGACGAAGGGGTATTGTTGCCCCTTCCCCACGTTGACGTTGACAGCTGGCTCCAGTTCGGGCGGGCGATCGGGGGCGTAGGGAATATCGCTTTCTGGTTCTGCCCAGGCATCATCTGCCACGGGAATCGTAGGCGCAAGAGCAGCGGGCTTCATCAGCACTGACTGCGGAAAGCCGACTAATCGAGCGGGGCGATCGCCGATCACATCTAGCTCTGCCCCATTTTGTATATTCAGCCGACTGCCCACCGGGTAGCTGCTAATTTCGCCACCGCTGACCAGCCACAGAAATCCTTTTTCTAACTGGCTAACGGGCGTTCTGCCGGGTGGCACGTTACAAATCACGGCTCTGGGTTTGGCCTCCAGAGTCAGATCTTTTAGATCAACGGTGCCGTCTGCTCGCCGCTCTAGCTCGGCTCCCAGTAGGTCAAATGCCTCAATCGCTGTACATTCGCCTTGAAATGCTTGGGTGAGGGCAGGTTCTTGGACTAGCAGCGCCAGAAACTCTGAGGCTGAAAGAGTCAGACAAATGGATTCTAGCGAAGCCGTCGTAGTCTCACAGGAAACGCCTCGCAGCAAGCTAATCGCGCCCATGACCGCACCCGGCTCTAACCGTTCTAGCGTGACGGGACGCTTGGTGCGGGGATCATAGGCCAGCGATCGCGCCTGACCTTCATAGAGAATAGATACCTGAGCAGGCATGGTGTCGCGCACCACAATTACCTGCCCCATCCGATAACGCAGCAGCTTTACCCCATCGGTCAGCTTTGACAGCGCCAACGGCGAAAGGCGGTCAAAGGGTGGCACTGAGGCAAGAAATGATTGAATCGTTGCTTTATCAATTGTCATGGCTCAGAAGAGGGGGCAATGGGGGCAGGGCTGGCAGCCGACGTGGCTGAAATGTTAATAGCTGGAATGGTGATAGAGGGAGCAGAGGAGTCTGGTAATGAATCTGGTAATGCGTTACTTGGGGGAGGGGAGGCGATCGCTGGCTGCAACCCAGGTGAAGCAGTCATTGTGTGATCCAGGTTCTCCTGGAGCCAGACATTGAAAAATTCTGTCAACAGCCGACGGCGCATGGCATCATCCATCTGCGCGGGCACAAATTTTTCTAGTCGCACAATCACAATCCATTCGCCAATCCGGGTCGGTGGCCACAGTTGACCTGGCTGGCTCACCGTCAGCATCTGCGCCAAATTGGGATGGGGCACACTTAATTCTACAGGCCCAATTAGCCCGTCGGTTTGAGCCTCAGGCCCTTTGGAATACTCTCTTGCCAGCTCGGCAAAACTTTGTTCGCCTTCCAACACCCGGAAATAAATTTCTTGAGCAATGCCAATATCTTGGGTGCGAATCAGGGAGTAAATTACCTTATCGAGCTTGCTTTTGCGGCTGAGGAAGTAGGACTCCAGTTTGTTGCCCCAGGTTTCAGCTTTAAATTTTTCAACTTTGAGGCTGCGGGTCATCAGCGCCTTGAGCTGCTCTGGCGTCATGCCATGGCGACTCATCCAGGCATGCAGGGTCTCCTCGGAGGTAATTTGATTTTGGGCAAAAAATTGCTCCTGAGCCTGCTTGGCTTCGTCGTCGGTGCAGGTGATGGGAGCGATCGCCTGATCAATCAAAATCTCCTGCAATAGCTGGGGCAACATCTGATATCCCGCCAGCAAATGCAGTAGATCATCGGTCGCGATCGCCCGATCCCCGACTTGCAAAACAACACTCATGTAAACACGTCCATGTGAGTATTCAACTGAACCCGATGGTTGAAATAGATTATAGAATTGCTCTTACGATTGCTGAGTTACAGACGGTAAGTAAGCTACAGACCAAGCGCCGCCGAACCAATGCCCAAAACGGAGTAGTGAGCTAATCATAGATAAAGTCGATAAAGTCTTAATGAAGTCTCGATAAAGATTTCATTAGCTTGGTACTGTCTACACAGACAATATGGCCTAATCCGAATAACTCTATTCCGTTTGACTCTGAGATTTTACGGCGAAGAGCCGAATTATATTGCTTGAAAAAGCCAGGAATTACGCCAGCCAGCTTCATCCAAGTATTTATAATTTGCCATTTGCCACTTGGCACGGTCAACAATTTTCCGCTCTCCTCTTAAATTTCAGTAGCCCTACAGACACTATCCCCATATAGATTACCCAGTAATGAGACAAACACTAATTCAATCCGCAATCTCACCAATTAAATTTTACAAACCTAAAAAAACGACGCAATTTTTGGCAAAACTGCATCGCTCTTGAGCAATATCTGCTATGGAACCATAGCCATGCGCTATGGTTCTATAGCCCTAGCGCATAGCTAAATACCTGAGTGTCCTAGCGCTAGTGCAGTCACTAGCATTCCCAACACCAAAAATGGCTGAGCACTTGCTTGATATTTAACGTCGTTTTTGAGGGGATCACGTAGAAAGTACATGTCCTGGAAGGTAATTTGCGGAATCACTAGCAAAATTAGTAAGACTGCATAGAAGTTTTGGCTAATGCTAATCAGGTACCCGGCCATCGCTGCCTGGAATACGTCGATCATCAGTACGCAGATCCACGCAGCCGTCCCGACGCCAAACATCACGGGGAGTGAATTTAGCCCAAGTTGGCGATCGCCCTCCACACTTTTGAAGTCATTTACCACTGCGATCCCCAATCCTGCGAGGCTGTAGAACAGGGTCAGCACCATAATGGTAGGCGTTAGGGTACCAAACAGCGCCTGTCCGGCCCACCACGGCAGTGCAATATAGCTAGCGCCCAATGCATAATTACCGAGCCAGCCATTTTTCTTTAACTTCAGCGGTGGAGCCGAGTAAATATACGAGATAAACGACCCAATTAGAGCCAGTACGGTGAGGATGGGAAACGTATGCCCTGCCCACCGATCGAGTCCATAGGCAACCCCGATCCCTGCCGCTAACAGCACCACAATTTGCGTCGCCACCTGCGGCACCGAAATCGCCCCTGATGGAATCGGTCGGTAGGGTTCGTTAATCGCGTCTAAATCGCGGTCATAAAAATCATTCATTGTCTGGGTATAGCCTGCTAGCAGGGGTCCCGACATTAGCATACAGGCTGCCGAAATCAAGACATTCTCAACTGTCCAGGTGTACTCTCCCGACGATGCCGCACCACATACGACCCCCCAAATCAAGGGAATCCAGGTGATAGGCTTCATCAGCTGCAGACGAATTTTCCATATGTTGGTTTCCCCTGCCTTTGCGCCCTTCATCCCTAACAGTTGGCGGGTGGTGGAACTGCGGGTATCCGTAGCTGTTTCCAAGCCTGAGTCTAATGCCGCGTCTAATGCCGCGCCTACTATCGCATCGGGGGTGGGGTCTGAAACAGGGGTGGACTCTGGTAGGGGTGCAGAAGACGGAGATGTCATGGTGGCGATCGCCTCAAAAACCTAAAACTAGCAACCATTAACAGTTGTATCGTGATTCTGACCTCTGTGCCCAACTGCAACGCTCAACTAGAACGGTCACCATGATTTTTACAGGCTCGCGATCGGGACGCGAGGAGGCGATCGCGTCTCCGGGCTGGGGTTCAGAGGTTTCTACAGAGTCAGAAATTAATTCGTCAGCCGTTGTTTTAGATTCCGATACGTGGTCTAAAGGCTCTAAACTCATTGCTCTAAACTCATTGCTATCGGCTTAAAAATATCGGCTTAAAAATATAGACACTGTTTCACACTGGTTTGATAATAGGCTAGGTCACCAGCAACGTACGTAGCCAAAATAGAGCGATCGTCGCCCAAAATGATTGTGGCAAAGAGTTTCTCGGCTAGTTCTGCAATTGACTGAGCAGTGGCCGTTGGGTTGCGCAGCGCCATAATTGGGGTGGCCTGCAAATCGAGCACAATAAAATCGGCTTCTTTGCCACGGTCAAAGCTGCCAATTTTGTCGTCTAGCATCAGCGCTCGGGCGGCACCTAGGGTGGCTAAAAACAATAGCTTAAACGCTGACAGCTGTTGTCTGCGCAGTTGAGCCACTTTGTATGCTGCGCTTGCGGTTTTGAGCATGGAAAAACTTGTGCCACCGCCAACATCGGTGGCTAAGCCAACTTTGACCGGGTTGTGAACCGATTTGGCCGTTTCAATGTTGAACAGGCCGCTGCCTAAAAATAAGTTAGAAGTTGGGCAGAAGGCGATCGCCGCGTTCGCCTGAGACAAGCGCTCAAATTCTGAATCAGATAAATGAATGCAGTGGGCAAAAATAGAGCGTTCGTTGAGCAAGCCAAACCGCTCATATACATTCAGATAATCGGTGCTCTCAGGAAATAGCTCGGCGGTTAGTTCAATTTCCTTTTTGTTTTCTGATAGGTGCGTGTGCAGGTACACATCGGGAAATTCCTCTAGCAGCTTGCCCGCCATCTGTAGCTGTTGGGATGTGGAGGTAATGGCAAAGCGCGGCGTCACGGCATAGAGCAGGCGATCGCACTTATGCCAGGTTTGAATCAGCGCCTTAGTCTCCTCGTAGGACTGTTGCGCCGTGTCCAGCAAGAAGTCTGGAGCATTGCGATCCATCATCACTTTGCCCACAATCATCCGCATCTTGCGCCGTTGAGCCGCTTCAAACACCGCCTCTGCCGATTGGGGGGCAACGGTGGCGAACACCATGGCTGTAGTCGTGCCATTCTGCAGCAGCTGATTGATAAAAATCTCAGCGAGCTGGTCGGCATAGCCCTTATCTTTAAACTTGGCCTCCGTTGGGAAGGCATATCCGTTCAGCCAGTCCAGCAATTGCTCCCCATAGGCTCCAATCATTTCTGTTTGAGCCGAGTGAATGTGGATATCGACAAACCCCGGCATGATCAGCTTGTTAGGATAGGCCACCGTGGGAATATCCGGATACCGGGCAGCTACCGTTTCATAGTCTCCCAGCTCTTTGATATAGCCATCTTCGAGCACCAGTAGCCCATCGGGAATGTAGCGGACACTCTGGGCATCGGAGACATAGAAAGGATCG
>JAYUYI010000095.1:0-2073 GCA_043752545.1 Thermoleptolyngbya sp. | reverse complement strand
GTCGGCAGCTGTTGGGCTAGGGCTTGGGCGCGTTCGGGAGGGGTAATGCGATCGCTGGCACCTTGGATGAGCAAAATTTTAGACCGGGTGATGAGCGGGTCGATGTCGAGCCAAGCGGTATCTAGGGCGCGCAAATCTTGGAGCAATAGGTCAGCATTGAGCCAATTAATGCTGGCTCGCAAATTCTGTACCGCGTCTCCTTCCCAGGCCAACGGGGCGTAACAGGTGGCGTGAAAGGTTTCTAGTCCCAATTTTGGCCGATGTTCAAACTGTCGGATCATGTGCTGAAGCGTTAGCTGGGAACGGCGTCTGGCGGTGGGCTGGCTAGGATGAAACGACTGGAAGCCGCTAAAAATGACGATTAAATCGGCCTGGTGCAGATGCTCTGGCGGACACAGATGCAGCCCGTAGGAATGGGTCAAAATAATTTTATGCGAGCTGAGGGCGCTAAATCTGGGGGTAGCCGGATGGCCAAAATAACCCCGGTCAAACCCCTGGAGCGCAATGCCCTGCCGCTCAAATGCAGGTTTCCACAGCTGCCAACAGCTGTGGTCAAATCCCCAACCGTGATAGGCGATCGCCTCAACCACCGGATGCAGGTGAACGCTCACCCAGTGCATGCTCACCAATCGCCCGAATCAAACAGCCTACATGGTCGAGGCGATGCTGACTAGACAGCGCCAGCCGCAGCCGAGAGCTGCCTGCTGCCACGGTGGGTGGGCGGATGGCCATAGCCAGAATGCCCTGTGCTTCTAGGGTTTGGGCCAGCTGAAGGGCGGCGGCTTCTGCCCCTACCATCACCGGAATGATGTGGGTGGACGATGCGCCCGAGTCGTAGCCCAACGCCTGGAGCCGGGTACGCAGCAGGGCGGCATGGTGGGCTAGGGTTTGCCGCTCTGCCGTCAGGGTCGGAATCAGCGCTAAGGCAGCGGCGATCGCCCCCACCACTGCCGGCGGCAGCGCGGTGGTGTAAATGAAGCCAGGGCAGGTGTTGATCAAATGCTCGCGCAGAGCCTGGGAGCAGGCCACAAACGCCCCAAACGCGCCAAAGGCTTTGCCAAAGGTGCCAACGACTAAATCGACTCCTGGTCGATGTGCCGCCAGCCCCATGCCGTTTTTGCCCAACACGCCCAGCGCATGGGCATCGTCTAGATAGAGGATGGCGTTGTAGTGATCTGCTAGGGGGATCAGCTGGTCTAGGTCGGTGCGATCGCCATCCATGCTAAACACCGTTTCGGTCACAATTAAAATCCGGCTATAGCCTTTTTCACCGTGTTTTTGCAGCAGCCGATGCAGGTGGTCTAGGTCGTTGTGGCCATAGCGGACAAACCGCGCCCCGCTGGCCAAAATGCCTTGCAGCAGGCTGCTGTGGACGAGGCGATCGCACAATACCAGCGACTGGCGATCCAGGAGGGCGGGCAGAATCGTTGAGTTTGCCTGGAACCCCGAACTGAACAGCAGCGCTGCTTCTTGCCCACAGGCCGCTGCTAGCTGCTGCTCTAGCTGAGTATGAATATCATAGGTGCCGACCACGAGCCGAGACGCGGTCGCGCTGGTGCCATAGCGCCCGGTGTAGTCCTGCGCGGCAGCAATCAAGGCCGGATGTTTCGATAGTCCCAAATAGTCGTTAGAGCTAAACGACAGCAGCCGCTGCCCCTGTCGCCACACATGCACCGCGTCTTGCCGTTGGAGGGGCAGATCCGGGGACGGATGGAGGGGATAGAGCGATCGCGATCGCTGCTGCTGTTGCCGTTCGGCCTGCGCCTGCGCCACAAATTGAAACTTATCGGCAAACTGATTGGCACCCATATTACCCATACTAATTGTCTATTAATTGTCGGGGCCAACGGTAGGTTCGCCATCATACGGTTCGAGTTTCGAGTCTGGACTCGTGGGGGTCGTCACAATTCGATCGACGGCCAAGTCCATGCGGTACTGCACAGGGTCTTTACTAGTAGAAACAATCACAAATTCGTAATAGCCAGACTGCGGTAAGGTTTCTGACCACCGAATTTGCGTGGCATCTTCTAATAGGGCGGGCAGTTGCGGCGTCGGGTTGGGCACATAGATAGA
>JAYUYI010000094.1:0-2075 GCA_043752545.1 Thermoleptolyngbya sp. | reverse complement strand
TCGATGCGGCGGGAGTGCTTTTGCTGGCCATTAAGCCGCAGATGTTTAAAGCCGTAGTCAGCACTCTGGCAATGCCAAATTCTGAGCTCTTAATCGTTTCGATTCTGGCCGGAACGTCTCTGCAAGCGCTAGAGACCGCATTTCCCGCTCAGCCAATCGTTCGAGCTATGCCCAACACTCCTGCTACTGTCGGTGCGGGGATAACGGCGATCGCGGCTGGTTCTCTGGCGCAGTCTCATCATTTGCAAGTGGCACGCCAACTGTTTGAGGCAGTGGGTGAGGTTGTCGAAGTGGCCGAACCATTGATGGATGCGGTGACAGGGCTATCGGGTTCTGGGCCGGCCTATGTGGCGTTAATGATCGAAGCGCTGTCGGATGGTGGGGTCGCGGCAGGGTTGCCACGGGCGATCGCCACGCAGTTGGCTCTACAGACGGTGCGCGGTACCGCTGAACTGCTTCAAACTACAGGGATGCATCCTGCCGAATTGAAGGATCGCGTCACTAGTCCGGGCGGCACCACCATTGCAGGCGTTGCACAATTAGAGCAGGCTGGATTTCGTTCGGCATTGATTGCAGCGGTCAAAGCCGCCTATCTGCGCGCTCAAGAACTAGGACGCTAATCTGTTTGGCAGTCTATGGTATGGAGTAGGCTACCGTTAAGAGGTATGGGTAAGGACTGAATTTTGTAGCGCCCAGACTAACGCGGTCATAGCCTTTCTAAACATTGAGGATTGTCAGAATGAAGACTCGGTTTGCGGTGATTGTCGCGATCGTGATGGCAGCAGCTGGCATGGGGGCGATCGCTCCTTTATCTTTGCCAGCTCTCAGCCAATCTTTAGATGAGACGGCTGAAGAATCCCAACGCCCCGTAGGCCAAATTAACCCAACTCTCCCCATTCGGATTGAAGTGGTCAATGCTGGAAACGCTGCAATCACTTGCGTCTTGACCCAGCCTGCCTCTGCGGAAAGGCAGCTAGTGCCTGGAGCTAAGACCTCTTTTGGTACCGTTACCACTAGCTATTTGCCCCTGCCGATTAACTTTTTGGCCTATGCGTCGAGCCCCCAAATTGGCTTGAGTTCCGCTCTAACTATTGAGGGTAATGTCGTGACCATCGTCATTGGTGAGCAGCTTAGCGAAACCCCTGGTGATATTGCGATGAACATTGATACAAACGGCTATATTTATTCCTACTAACTTAATACTTTACGCGATGTGCAACTTGATCTAAAGTCCTGTGGGATGCGCATCTCGCCCGTCCAGCCTGGGCGGGCAAGATGCGCATCCCCACGGGAAATCAAGGGTTTCCAACGGTAAAGTTGCACATCGCGTTACTTTTTAAACTGATAGAGGGACATTCGATCGAATGTCCCTCTATCAGTTGGGCTAAGTCAATTTTCAATCAGAGGCTCGTGGGGAATTGACATGAATCAATCCCCAGTCAATGTTTAGTCAACCCCTTCAATTCGATCTTCAACTTCTTGATACAGCTCACGGAGCATATCGAGATTTGCTTCGCTAGTTTCCCAGTAGCCGCGACCATTCACCTCCAGCAGGGTGCTGACGATCTTACGGAACGAGTGAGGGTTGAGATTGAGCAGACGCTTTCTCATCTCTTCGTCTTGAATGAACGTGGTGTTCACGTCTTCGTAGACCCAGTTATCCACCGCTCCAGCCGTGGCGGACCAGCCAGTGGTGTTGACCAATCGCTTCGACAGTTCCCGTACGCCTTCATAGCCGTGGGAGAGCATCCCTTCGTACCATTTGGGGTTGAGCAGCTTGGTGCGTGCATCTAACCGAACGGTTTCGGAGAGGCTGCGCACTTGGGCATTGGCGGTCGTGGTGTCGGCAATGTAAGAGGCAGGCTGCTTGCCATCGTTGCGCAAGCGAGCGACAACTTTGGTAGGGTCGGAGTCGAAGTAGTGTGACACATCGGTGAGGGAAATCTCCGATGAGTCGAGGTTCTGAAAGGTGACATCGACCGTTTTTAGCGCCGTCTCGAAGATTTGGCGAGAGTCATCCATGACGCCGGGATTGTCGGAGTTAAAGGCAAATCCTTTACGTGCCAAGTACATAT
>JAYUYI010000093.1:0-2076 GCA_043752545.1 Thermoleptolyngbya sp. | reverse complement strand
TGTGGATGAGTATCTAGGCCCTGTTTCAAAAATTGTTCTGGGTGGTCTGGCGATCGCGTTTGCCGTTTTTATCTTTTTGCGCTATCAAAAACAAAAAGCTCAATAGCGGTAGGGATGAATCGGGTGTGAATCGTTTTTCGGCTTGGCTGGGCAGCAATTCACGTTAAGAATCTGCTCTAATAAAAATGGCGATAGGCTCATCTGCAACTATGTTTTTTTGCAGATGATTTTGTACTTCTGCTGCAACCTCAGTATTTAACTATCACCAAGACAATGCTTAAGATGAAGTTAACTATGGATTTTTGTGTTCAGTGTTTACATTAGGGTCAAATCGTTGATTGATTCAATTTGATTTTTCTATTCTCGCGGTTCATGGCTGCATCTTGCATGGTTAACGTTACTTTTCCCATTCAAAGTTTTCTCTGAACACCAATGCTAGAGCTGCTTAGAAGTCTGAGCCCGCCCAGTCAATCCATTCCACAGGGGCATAGTTATTTGTGGCAGTTCCCTCTGATGCTGCTACCGGAGGGCAGCGACGCGTGGGGGGCGATCGCTTACTGTTTCATCCCGATCATGCTGATGTACCTAGGACGCAGGCGGGCAATAGCGGTGCTGACGCGGTTCTTATCGCGCCAAAGTTCACAGCAGTTAGAGTGCATAAATCAAGAGCTACAGACGCAAATTGCGGAGCGGAATCGGACTGAAGCCAGATTCCGGCAAGTTGTGGCAGGCACCTCATCCGTTACGGGGAAAGAATTCTTTGCTGCTCTCGTCCGCCACCTGTCCAGCGCTTTAAGCGTAGATTACGCCTTGATCTCAGAAGTGGTTGACCCCGCATCACAAACCATGCGCACCTTGGCCTTTTGGTCGGTCGATCATCTAGCCGAGAATACCACCCTGGTGATTCAGGACTTGCCTTGGGGATTGGTTGCAGAGCGTCAACAGCTCTGCTGTTTTCCTGAGAAGTTGCAGGACTTGTTTCCGGCCAGCAGCCTTTTGAGCGAAATGCAAGCGGTCAGCTACGTGGGCATCCCCCTGTTTAACGCTGAGCAAGAGGTAATTGGCACGCTCTGCATTTTGGACACAAAACCACTGGTTGAAGATGCCAGCACCACCGCGATTATGTCGGTCTTTGGGGGGCGGGCGGCCGCCGAGCTGCAGCGCCAGCGAGCAGAGGCTGCCAAAAAGTTAGATTATGCGGGACTAGAATCTCGCGTGCAAGAACGCACCTGCGAACTAGTTGAGACCAATACAGCCTTAGAAACAGAAATTCAAGAACGTCGAGCCGCAGAAGCAAAAATTCAGAAGCTGGTAGACCGAGAACGCGCTACCACTCGGGTGATTTTGCGCATGCGCCAAAGCCTAGATTTAAGCGCTATTTTTAACATCACGACGAAAGACTTGCGCCAAATGGTAGGGTGCGATCGCACCCTAATTTACCAGTTCAGCCCAGACTGGAGCGGTACTGTGGTGGCAGAGTCGGTAGCGGCGGGTTGGGATGCAATTATTCCTCAAAGAACCGACAATCCTACCTTAACTCAAGGGCTAGTAGACAACGCGGCCTGCGTGGTGAAGCGCATGGATGGGTCAGAAGTGCTGATTCAAGATACCTATCTGAAAACAACTGAAGGTGGGCGCTATCGCCAAAAATCTGGCCAGTGCTGTGTTTCCAACATTTATCTAGAAGGGTTTGACGACTGCTACATGGCGCTGCTGGAGTCGCTGCAGGCGAAAGCCTATGTGATTGTGCCTATTTTTTGTGGCAACCAGCTGTGGGGATTACTGTCAGCCTACGAAAACAAAGGATCGCGTCAGTGGCAAGAATCTGAAATTGAGGTTCTGTCTCAAGTCAGCCAACAATTAGGGATTGCCGTTCAGCAAGCCGAGCTATTGGCGCAAACTCGGCAGCAGGCTAAAGAGCTAAAACTAGCGAAAGAGGCCGCAGACGCAGCTAACCGGGCAAAAAGCGAGTTTTTGGCCAATATGAGCCATGAGCTGCGCACGCCTCTGAATGCGGTATTGGGGTTTAGCCAGCTCATGGTACTCGATCGGACGCTAAGCCCGATTCAGCAAGAG
>JAYUYI010000092.1:0-2078 GCA_043752545.1 Thermoleptolyngbya sp. | reverse complement strand
TGCGATCGCCCAAGGTCGAATTTTTTAACTCTACAAAGTTGCCAATCCGACAGCCTGCCCCAACTTCGGCATGACCTCGCAGATGGGCATAGGGGCCGATTCGAGCGCCAGACTTAACCACACTATCTGTCACGACCGAAAAGAGAACCGTAACCTTCTCCCCAATATGACTATTTTCGATCAGGCTTCCCGGCCCGATGCGGCTCTTGGTTTGAATCACCGTTGCGCCTCGCAAATGGGTTTGCGGCTCGATCACTACATCCACTTCAAGTTGAACAGTGTCTTCGATCGTGATGCTGTCTGGGTCAATCAGCGTCACGCCTTGCGCCATCCAATCATCTTTAATGCGAGTCTGCAAAATGCTGTAAGCGGTGGCGAGTTGCTTGCGATCGTTGATGCCCAAAATTTCTTGATAATCGTCAACATCCACGGTCATGACTGGGTTGAGATAATTTACTGCATCGGTCAGATAATATTCTTGTTGACTATTATTGTTCGTCAGGTTTGGCAAAACGGCTTCTAAATCTTGCCAGCGAAAGCAGTAAATTCCAGCGTTAACTCGCCGATTTTGTCTTTGAGCAGGGCTGCAATCCCGGTCTTCTATAATCTCAGTCAGAATATTATTTTCATCACAAAAAACTCGTCCATATCCTTTAGGGTTAGGCACTTGAGCCGTTAGAATCGTGGCAGCATTGTTATGTTCTTGATGGGTTTTTAGTAATCGTTGCAGCGTTGCAGGTCGCAGCAACGGCACATCGCCATTTAAGACGAGCAAGTTTCCTTCAAACCCTTTGAGAGGCGACAGTAATTGTTGAATCGCGTGTCCGGTGCCCAACTGCTCGGTCTGTTCAACAAACTCGACCCCAGCATAGCGATCGCCCTGGCTAGTCATTGCATCTTTGACGAGTTCTGCCCGGTAGCCCACGATCACCAAGCGCCGTACAGGGTTGATTTCAGCCGCCCCATCTAACACGCGCTCAACCAGCGATCGACTTCCCAAGCAGTGCAAGACTTTAGGCAAGTCCGATTTCATCCGCGTCCCCCGCCCAGCCGCCAAGATTGCTACCGCTACCATCGTTTTTTCAGTCAATTAACTCCACCGGAGTATACCTTGCCTCTGGGCGTTGTTTGCATCCGTAGCGTGACATTTGGGTAGATTGGGAGTTTCTTAGCCTAAATGGGACAGAGATTCTTAGTTCAAAGAGTACGCTGTTAAAGATTACTGCTAGAGATTTACTGAACGAGCTTCACAATTGGGTTGAATGTGCGAAATCATTTACCTGACAAACTACATCAGGATCTTATCGCAATTATTGTTTTTCTAATCGCCTATTCTAAGAGGTATACAAACAATGATCTGGATAGCACTCGATTCGGAGCGTTATACGGCTCTCTGTGTAATCACCCATTTCTGAAAGATATACATGCAGACAACAATCTGGATAATGTTACGATTCAGTGTGCTAGACACATCTCCATCGGTTTAAAGTTCCGGTTTAGGAGAGATAGAATAGAGTGGATTAGGTTCATCTAAATAAGAGTTAGCTTGCTTCGTTCTCAGTTAAGACATTACTTCAAACTTATCTACTAGTGTCTATGTCTTTTGAGTTGATCGGACTGGTAATTGGGTTGATCGGACTGGTAATTGGGTTTATTGCAGCTGTTGCAGCAGTAATACAAGTTTGGCTTGCATGGCAACAAAGGCGTGAAGGAGCATCTCGTCCTCTCAACAGCAAAGAGACTATGACTCGTCCTCGACAAACTGGTACGAAAATACAAAAGACAGCGAAAATTCCTTGGGGTGGTTAGTAGGGAATTTATTGGCGAATGTATTGGTTGGTTATCTGTGGAGTACATACCTAAGTTTGATCTCACCTTATCATGCAGTTCTAATTGCAGTTGTGATAGTTCTATGGGCTTGGTCAAGACATTGGGTTGAAGATGGAACTGAAGCGGAAGAGCCTGCTATGGTTACGGCTGTAGGGGGAGGCTTAGCTATATTTACAATCTTCACACTCTATCAAATTCCCTCATACTTTGCCTTCTTAGGAACTACCTTAAGCTATGGATTCATAACG
>JAYUYI010000091.1:0-2081 GCA_043752545.1 Thermoleptolyngbya sp. | reverse complement strand
GGGAAGCGATGGCGCTGTCGTTGGGCATAAATAATAGCTAGAAGACTATAAACAGAAGCCGTTAAACGAGGCGACCGTTCCTCACCCATCTGACAGGTTCTACGGCGACGGATCTATCAACCTTTGATTTTTTGACCGATACGTGGCGTTAACCATTACTTAGCTCTAATCGTTGTCCCACTCTTCATGTCCGAGCAGGTCGCCAATGCGATCGCGCAGCAGAAAATCACATTTCGCTAGTTCGCCTTCAACGCACGCCCATTCGCGAGCTGGAATGTACTTGCACAGCGTATAAATTGGTTGCTGACGGTTCACCGTCCCCCGCTGGACGAGGTGCCGCACTTCATCTTGAAGCAAATCCATGGAGTACTGGATAGATTGGAGCATGATTCACCCTCTGCCGTATGGCTTGTAAAGATGTAACGTTTTGCATTGCAACGTTACAAAGCCATCATATACGCCTTTATGTATAGTGGCTTATTTTGTATTTGTCTATACCGAATAAAGCTATTGTCGAGCCAATTCCAGAAAGAGGACATTAAATAATGTTAAAAAGTCATGGTTTCATGACAGTCTTGCGATAAGAGAAAATTCTTTTTGAGGTACGCGGCAGTGGGGTCTGGATGCACCTCCCCGAAACGGAGCAGATCCGTCATCATAGGAAGAGTGTGGCTGCATAAAGCTAAGCTGGGGGTTAACAGCGGGTATGAGTGAATTTGATATTCAGGCACCGTTTGAGCCAAAGGGCGATCAGCCCAAGGCGATCGCTCAATTAACCGACTACCTCAATGCTGGCAACCGCTATCAAACGCTTCTGGGCGCAACGGGTACAGGCAAAACGCACACGATCGCGCGGGTGATTCAAAATGTGGGCAGGCCAACGCTGTTGCTGGCTCATAACAAAACGCTGGCCGCCCAGCTATGCAACGAGCTACGCGAATTTTTCCCCGATAATGCGGTGGAGTATTTCATTAGTTATTACGACTATTATCAGCCCGAAGCGTATATTCCCGTTACCGACACGTACATTGCCAAGACCGCGTCTATCAACGAAGAAATCGACATGCTGCGTCACTCCGCTACGCGATCGCTATTCGAGCGCAAAGACGTAATTGTGGTCGCTTCAATTAGCTGCATTTACGGTTTAGGAATTCCGTCAGAGTACCTGAATGCTTCGGTGCCGCTGCGGGTGGGGATGGAAACCGACCAGCGGCAAATTTTGCGCGACCTGTCTACGATTCAGTATGAGCGCAACGATCTAGAGCTGGGGCGAGGCCGCTTCCGGGTCAAAGGCGACGTGCTAGAAATTGGCCCTGCCTACGAAGACCGGATCATTCGCATTGAGTTTTTTGGCGATGAAATCGACGCGATTCGCTACATTGACCCGATTACTGGCACCACGCTGCAAAGCATGGACGCCGTCAACATCTACCCTGCCAAACACTTTGTCACGCCAACCGATCGCCTAGAAGAAGCCTGTGAAGCTATTCAAGCTGAATTAAAAGAGCAGCTAACTTTTTTAGAAAGCGAAAACAAGCTGCTCGAAGCCCAGAGGCTAGAGCAACGCACCCGCTACGACCTGGAGATGCTGCGCGAAGTCGGCTACTGCAACGGTGTGGAAAACTACGCCCGCCACCTAGCCGGACGCACGGCGGGGTCTCCTCCCGAATGTTTAATTGACTATTTCCCTCAAGATTGGCTGCTGGTAATTGACGAATCCCACGTGACCCTGCCACAGCTCAAAGCCATGTATAACGGCGATCGCGCTCGCAAAACAGTGCTAATTGACCATGGCTTCCGGCTACCCAGTGCTGCCGACAACCGCCCCCTAAAGGACGAAGAATTCTGGAAAAAGGTGAATCAGTGCATTTTTGTGTCGGCCACGCCGGGTTTATGGGAGCTAGAAATCTCAGGTAGCGAGTTCAACACCATTAGCGTGGGTAAAGATGAGCGCAAAACCTATAAATTGGGTACGGGTCGCGTGGCCGAGCAGGTAATCCGTCCTACGGGCGTGATCGATCCTGAAATCTTTGTTCGCCCTACCGATGGGCAAATTGACGACCTGCTGGGCGAAATTTTGG
>JAYUYI010000090.1:0-2083 GCA_043752545.1 Thermoleptolyngbya sp. | reverse complement strand
AGGGCTTAAAGCCTTCGGCATACATGAAAAGGGTGAGGGCAAGTGGTAACGACACAACGCGGGTTTCCAGCTCTTTCACAAAACTGTCCGGAGTATTGATTTAAGCAAGTCGTATACCTCTACCCAAAATAGGCGGAAGCCGCACCCCTCAAAGCTTCTTGCCTATTAACACCTCCTCTAAAATAGAAATAGGTAGATCAAAGCAGTTAACGATTATTATGAAAATTCAATCCTCTGTGCTAGTTCATTTGGGGTTTGGTAAATATGTGCGCTCCGACCAAGTTACAGCCCTTGTACCGGTGGAAGAAGATCGAGGGCCAGGGCGGAGAACATTTGTCTATGTGGAAGGGCAGGCCAATCCACTGACGGCCTCTCGGAGCGAAGACACAATTGTTCGCGATTTAGTCCAAGAACCCAGTGAAATCACGCACGCACGGCAGCAGCAAGAAATCTTGCAGGACTTGCTGCAAAATCTCAGTAAGGTAAATCCCACCGTGCGGCGGATTAGTCGCGATGAGGGCGGGCTAGATTTGGAGCAGTTGGAGCGCCGGATTCGCCAATTGGTTGAAGAGTAGAGCCGCGATCACGCGATTAAAATCGTAGAGCCGCGATTAATCGCGGCTCTACTTTTCAAAATCTGTTATTCAAAATCTGTCATTACGCCATAGATGCCCCAGATTGCCATGGCGCGTAGGTAGTGGCTAGCGCGAAATGTTCCAGCGGCGGTAATGGCTTCTGGTGTGCGAAACTGCAAGCCGTTGTCATAGATCTGTCGCACCACGGCTTCGGTCAACCGCAAGGCTTCATCCTTCAAATCCATCTGAATCAAGAAAGCCGCTAGACCAAAATTAATCCCTGTCCAGACTTCTAATGGGTGGGTGTCTTTGGGATTCACCGGAGACCCGTCCAGCAGCAGCCCGTTTGCCGCCCCAAACTGCCCGCCGTGGAAGTTGAGAAAGCAGGCTTGATAAACCGTTTTCAGCGCCGATCGCGCATAGTCAGGCTCTACCACATCGGGCAGGTTCAGCAGTCGGGCATAGAATTGGCCGCACAGCTGGTCGGTCATGACGACGGCTGAACCACTGCCGCTATCGAGCCGATAATATTGGCCATTCCACAGGGTGGAGTGGTAGAGGGCACGGGCTTGGGTGAGCCAGGAGGCATAAGAAAGGAGGAAGGATGAGGGATGTAGCTTGCTTCTGCGTAGCAGTGGAATGAATGTCTGAGGGGTACTTTCGTCTGTCGTCTCCATCGTCTCCGTCTGGGATTCTAGGAGGTGGCCGATGGCGATCGCCGCTTCCAATGCGGCAATCCAGAGACCGCCGCAGTAGGCGCTGATACCTTGTAAGCGCCAGTCGTCGAAGGTTTGGTCGGGTGCGCCAGAGTTTTGGGGAATGCCGCTGTTGTCTAGGTCGAAGGTTTTGAGGTAGTCGAGGCTGGCCACCACGGCAGGCCAACAGTCGGCTAAAAAGGCATAGTCGGTGCTGCCCGTGAGCACAAAATCTCGGTAGACCTGGAGGACAAAGTCGCTGCCTAGGTCTTTCCAAAGGTTGCAGTCTTGATAGCTGGTGTAGTTGGTTTTTTCCCAGGGATGTTCGTTGGGGGCACCGAGGTCGTGGGGCGTGGCTCCGGCTAGCTTGCGCGGCACCAGCGGGCTATCGCTGCCTTGGGTGGCGTAGTAGCCAATTTTGCGCAGGGCTGGATCGGCATCGGGAATGGCGCGGGCAAAGGCGCGCAGTACGGCTTTGTCTAGCTCGGGAAACAGCATCAGCAAGGCAAAGGAGCCGTAGAGCCGCACATCTAGGCTTTCATACCAGCGGTAGTCGAGGCATTCGGCCACGGCAAACTGCCCCACCGGGTCGCGGGCGGTGGCAGCACTCCAGAGGGTAGCCCCGTCGGTTAGCACATACAGTTCGTTGAACAGCGCCATTTTGAACCAGTTGGGCAGGTCGGCGCGCGCCAAAATCGGCTGCTGCCACTGCTGGATTTGCTGCTGCCAGGTGGTGTAATGCGTCAGGGCATGGGTGGCGATCGCCCAGGCATTTTTCCCGTCTTGGCCAAAAAAATCGGTGTAGCGCCGCAG
>JAYUYI010000089.1:0-2084 GCA_043752545.1 Thermoleptolyngbya sp. | reverse complement strand
TCTGTCCACAGCACCCAAAACCCGACTGGCTGGCGTGTTTGGCTCCTATGGCTGGAGTGGTGAAGCGGTAGATTTACTAGAAAGCAAGCTGCAAGATGCCGGATATGCCTTTGGGTTTGACCCAATCCGCGTCAAATTTACCCCAACGGAAGCCGTGCTGCAGCAGTGCGAAACCGCCGGAACTGAATTTGCGCAAGTTTTGAAAAAGGCGCAGAAAAACCGCACCCTGCGGCAACCTGCCATTGATGCCCAAACCGATCGCACCGAACAAGCCGTCAGCCGGATTACGGGTTCGCTGTGTGTGCTAACCGCCAAGCAGGGCGACACCAACACCGCCATCCTCACCTCGTGGATTTCGCAAGCCACCTTCAACCCACCCGGCATTACGATCGCCCTAGCCAAAGACCAGGCCGAAAACCTGCTGCCCAATTTGGGCGATGCCTTTGTGTTGAATATTCTCAAAGAAGGGCGCAACTTGAGGCGGCACTTTTTGAAACCGATCGCCCCTGGTGAAGATCGATTTTCTGACCTAGCCACCCATCCGGCTGCAAACGGGTGCTTCGTTTTAGAAGATGCTTTGGCCTATTTGGAATGCCACGCCCAAAATCGGATGGAATGCGGCGACCATTGGTTGCTCTATGCCACGGTTGAAAATGGCAAGGTGTTAGAAACCGTTGGCGTGACGGCTGTGCAACACCGCAAGGCCGCTACCTATTACTAAATTGGGCAATAACCTGCAGGGGTCAACGACCGTTGACCCCTGCAGGATGTTGGTGATGTGGGGGCGATCGCGCTATCCAAAAAGTTAAAGCCTTACAGGTTTATTGTCCACGCCCTGGTTTACAGTCTGAAAAGCCTAGTGCTTCTGGATCGAGGAAACTGGCGATTGCCATCTCGACAACTGCTTCGATTGGATATTCGATTGCATCAGCACGAGCAATCAGCGCCGCTCGAATACGTTCGGGTAAACGTCCCAAAATGACTTCGGCATCAGCGGGGGAAATGTTAAGCTTCACGCTTCAATCTGTTGTAATTGATTGCTGTAGTTCTTCCGCTTCTGAATCGCTTAAAATTCCGGCAAATTTTGCGAGAGGGTGACTGCTGCGGGTAGTCTTAACTTGATGTAAAAAATCCAGCACCGTTTGGATTAGATCATCGGGAGCTTGTTCAAGTTCTTGAATCAATTGTTCGCGATTTGTCATGCGTCCAAGATTCCTTAGTAAGCGGGCTTGTACAGTTCCAGTATATCCAGATGCGGAATCTGCTCACTGTGTTAGCGATCGCGTCAGCGCTGACTTGCGCGATCGCCCCTCACACGACGTTTTGGAGAGGGCGATCGCGCTATGGCTACGCTGAGTAAGTGGCTTGAGTATAATTTCAAAATATGCCAACAGTCTTACGCATTGGACCATACCGCTTTTATTTCTACAGCCATGAACCTAATGAGCCGCCACATGTACATGTTGACCGGGACAGCTCAACGGCAAAGTTTTGGTTAGAGTCAGTCAGTTTGGCAAACAATATTGGATTTAGTGCCAAAGATCTGCGGAAAGTACAGGCAGTAGTGCAAGAGCAGAAACAATTTTTATTGGAGGCTTGGAATGGGTATTTTGGCAATTCGAGCAGATGAGAGGGTGAAAACCGTTTACTTTACTGAGGATGCAATTAGCGTCGATTTGATGGATGGGCGTACTATTACTGTTCCTTTGGCCTGGTATCCAAGGCTCCTCAATGCTCTGCCTGAGCAACGCACAAAGTGGGAAGTATGCGGAGGCGGATACGGTATTCACTGGGAGGAACTAGATGAGGATCTCAGCGCAGAGGGGATGCTGAGAGGGGCACCTGCTCCAAATGCATCGATTTTGATTTGAAGCGGTGCTGTGCTTTACTAACAAACTGCTCTGCTCTTCCCGTGCGATCGCCCATCCAGATTCAATTATTCAATGTCATTGTGAAAGGCAGTCGAAGGTTGGCGAACTGACCAGTCAGCGCTGGTGCTATCGTCTCTCATAGGTAGGAGCGATCGCTCCTCCAGTGCCGATTCGAGAGCTTCTTATGCTGTCCCAGAGTGAGGCGATCGCCTC
>JAYUYI010000088.1:0-2085 GCA_043752545.1 Thermoleptolyngbya sp. | reverse complement strand
GGGATTACAACGCGCTGGCAAACCGTGATACAACGGCAGGAAATCCTGAAATTGCCGTGGTTCTGCCCAAAACAGGTCTGCTGGCAGGTGTTTATGTGCAGGCTATTAGCGCTTCTGCTCCCCGCCCCTATGCGGCGCGCCTCTGGATGGAGCATCTCTATTCGGATGAGGGGCAGCTGATTTGGCTGAAGGGTTACTCTCGCCCGGTTCGCTTTGAGGATCTGTCTCAGCGGAAAGTCATTCCAGCTGATTTGATGGCGAAGCTGCCTGATCCCGCAATCTACAGCAAGGCGGCGTTCCCCACCGCCGCTCAGATTACGCCTGCTAACGACGCAATTACCAAGGACTGGGATAGTGTAGTGGGAGCCGATGTGAAGTAAAGAATGACGTTATCTCAGCCGTCTAAGCAGCCCTTTAGGGCGATCGCAGCCGTGCAATTGCATTTCGCCAACGCCGATCGCCCATGGGATTGGCTGGGGGTAGTGCCATTCTTCGGATTTGCGATCGCCTTTCTGCTGATCCCGGCGGCTTCGATTGCCATTCGCAGCGTTCAAGACAATGCAGGCCATTTTACGCTGCAAAACCTGCTCGATTTACGCCAGCCCACCATTGTGTCGGCTTACTGGGTCAGCATCAAGCTGAGTGTAGTGACGGCGCTGATTGGCGGAGGTGTGGGGGCACTCATGGCCTATGCGATTACGGTCGGCGGGTTGAGGGGGGGAGTGCGATCGCTGCTGATGACGTTTTCTGGCGTGGCTTCTAACTTTGCGGGGGTGCCGCTGGCGTTTGCCTTCATTGCCACCCTAGGGCGGTTGGGGATCGTTACAGGCTGGTTAAATCAGGCGGGGATCGACCTGTACCAGGGTGGGTTCAACCTCTATACCTTCTGGGGTTTAGCGATTACTTACCTATATTTTCAGATTCCTTTGACTGTTTTAATTTTGGTGCCTGCCCTAGATGGACTCAAGCGCGAGTGGCGCGAGGCGTCTGAGAATCTGGGAGCCACCTCCTGGCAATATTGGCGATATGTGGCATTGCCGATTCTGATGCCGTCGCTGCTGGGGACGATGATTCTGCTGTTTGGCAATGCCTTCGGTGCCCATGCCACGGCCTACGCCCTCACCGGCGGACAAATTAACCTGGTGACTATTTTGATTGGTGCCCAAATTAGCGGCGATGCTCTGCAAAACCCTGGCTTGGGCAACGCGCTAGCGCTGGGGATGGTGGTGATTATGGGGCTATCGATTGCCGCTTACTCGTGGCTACAACAGCGCACGGCGAGGTGGGTGAAATGACGCGCCCAAAGAACATCCAGCGGAGCATAACGCCGACGAATGGCTGGTCATGGCTGTGGATAACGCTGGGATCGCTCTATTTCGTGATTCCCCTGCTGGCCACCGTTGATTTTTCACTGCGTGCCAAGAAGGATGAACTTAGCCTTGCCGCCTACAGCAACATTTTTAACGATCCCAAGTTTTTTGCAAGCTTCACCTTTTCAGCCTTAACCGGGGTGGCGGCGATCGCTCTCAGCCTGTTGCTGATTGTGCCCACAGCCTACTGGGTGCAGCTGCGGCTACCCCGCCTGCGCCCGCTAATCGAATTAATTACCCTCTTGCCCTTTGTTGTGCCCGCTGTGGTGCTAGTGTTTGGGCTAATCCGTACCTACAGCACCACCTTGCTCAACAACCGCTCTGGCGGCTGGATTCTCCTGACCGCCGCCTACGTCATCCTCTCATTTCCCTACATGTACCGCGCCGTCGATACCGGGATGCGCGCCATTAACGTCCAAACCCTGACCGAAGCTGCCCAAAGCCTTGGTGCCAACTGGGGCACCATCATTTGGCGCGTCATTTTCCCCAACCTGCGCGTTGCCCTGCTCAACGGTGCGTTCATTACCTTTGCCATCGTCATGGGCGAATTCACCATCGCCGCCCTGTTGGCTCAACCCGCCTTTGGCCCCTACATGAACCTGTTAGCCAGCAGCAAGGTCTACGAACCGTCTGCCCTTGCGGTTGTCAGCTTTACCCTGACCTGGGGTGCGATCGGCATTGTGCAGGTCTTAGGACGTGGCAAAGCATGAAGCGG
>JAYUYI010000087.1:0-2088 GCA_043752545.1 Thermoleptolyngbya sp. | reverse complement strand
TGACGACTGACCAGTGGGGGGCGATCGCATTAGCGGCATACATCGAGGCTTCGGCGATGCCGACAACGGGCTTGGTGGTAATTTCGCGCACCGCATCGACGCCGGGATCGCCCCAGCAGGCCAGCACAAACCCGTCGAAATCGGCCTCATCTTTTTGCACCTCTGCCAGCACCCCCGGAATCGCCATGTACTCGTCATAATAGCTTTCGATCGAGACAGGACCCGCCGCCGGACAGGTCGTGACAATTTCGGTGCCCGGTGCCGCATGGGCTAAGGCAATGCGGCCAATCGACGCGGTCATCTCGGCGCTGGTATTGGGGTTAATTACTTTGATTCGCATGGCTGTTGCAGGGTTCTAGACTTTAGACTCATGAGGTATAGAGTAGCGTCAGGCTGCTTGATTCTGTGTAGCCTGTCCAGCGTAAGTATGAGTGAGTTTTGAGTTTTGAATTGACTGCCTAACTCAAAACTCAAAACTCAAAACTAATCCAAGTCCGATCCCGTTAGTTGTCTACCTGCCGCCGCCCGACACTATGAGCCACCCCGACCGCGCTACCTCCGCCCAGGCGATCGCCCACCTGCTCACGCCCCAAGCTATCCGCGATCGCTGCGGTCAGCTGTTTGAGCTGGCCTGTCAAGACAAGCTCCAGCACTTCCGCTGCAACTTGAGTCGGTTAGCCCCTACGGCTGACTATGTATTACAGGTAATACGAGAAAATTACCCTGACCTCAACGTGCCGTTTCATAGCCGCTGGCGACACTTTGGTGCCGGAGGACGCGATCGCACAGCGCTGTTCAATCAACAGCTGGCGGGGCTAGATCCCCTCGAACAGGCTCGCTCTAAATTCGACCTAGTCATTCTCAGCGTGTTGCTAGATGCTGGAGCAGGTGCTCAGTGGCGCTATGTAGAACCTGATACGGGTGCAGTATTCCAGCGCTCGGAAGGGCTAGCGGTGGCCAGTTTTGATAGCGTTTGTCAGGGCATGTTTGCAGAGTTGTCCCAGCAGGACAGACGCCCCCAGCAGCTGTTACGGGCAGATGCGATCGCCCTCAAATCACTGACCGAGACGGATTTGGCAGCAGGGTTTCAGGTCACTGCCGACAATCCGCTGGTGGGGCTGGCGGGGCGATTGGAGCTGCTGCGCCAGTTGGGGCAAACCCTAGAGCGGCATCCCCAGTTTTTTGGCACCGAGCAGCCGCGTCCTGGCGGGCTGGTAGATTATTTGGTGCAGCAATCGGTCGATCGGCAGTTGGCGGCACCCCAGGTCTTACAGGCGGTGTTACTGGGGCTGGGTGAGATCTGGGCAGGCCGGGTAGCGTTGGATGGAGTCAGCTTGGGAGATGTGTGGCCACACTCGGCGCTGGCGGGGCACAAGTCTGATGCAGAGTGTCATCTGGGAGAAAACCTGGTTCCGTTTCACAAACTGTCTCAATGGCTAACCTATTCGCTACTAGAACCCCTGCAAGAGCTGGGACTCACCATCACCCATTTGGATCAGCTAACTGGACTGGCAGAATATCGCAATGGTGGCCTGTGTATCGATTTGGGCTTGCTGGAACCCAAGTACGCGGAGGTAACGCAGCTACCGCATTTGCCCAGTTCGGAGGTAATTGTGGAGTGGCGCGCCTTAACGGTAATTTTGCTCGACCGAATTGGCGATCGCCTGCGTCAGTCCCTCCAGCTAGATGCCGAGACGCTGCCCCTAGTCAAAGTCCTGGAAGGGGGCACTTGGGCTGCCGGACGTAAAATTGCTGCCGACCGGCGACCGGGTGGTGTGCCACCCATTCAAATTGAGAGCGACGGTACCGTGTTTTAGGGCAAACGGGGCTGGGTTTGGAATGCCGCTGCGGCATCAGTATATTTTGTCGGCATAAATATTAAGTATTTTCCCGGAGTGATTCATTTCCTCGCGCGTGTTTTCATACCTGTATGAAAAGTTATTTTTTGTACGTGGGAGCACTGGGATTGCTTGGGCTGGTGGCGCTAGGGATGAAAATACCAGAGTTGGCCAACGCCAGCAGTCCTATCGCCAGAGATGGAGAGGTGGCGAGGGAATTAGAGGACTTGCGGCCTGCTAATCGAGAACA
>JAYUYI010000086.1:0-2088 GCA_043752545.1 Thermoleptolyngbya sp. | reverse complement strand
TCCAACAAATCCTCGGGATCAAGCAGATCCGTTTGAGTCAAAGCTGGTAGAGACGTTTCGCACCCAGCCCGACCTCACCAAACTGTCTGGCTATCGGGTTGAGGATGGCAAAAAGCTGTTTTACATCGCCCGCCCGATGGCGATCACCAAAGCTAGCTGCCTAGAATGTCACAGCACCCCGGCTGCAGCTCCCAAAAGCCAGCTGATTAGCTTTGGCAGTCAAAGTGGGTTTGGCTGGAAGCTAAATCAAATTGTGGCCGCCCAAACTATCTATGTGCCTGCCGATGCAGTCTTAAACCGGGGTCGCCAATACCTCTCGTTGGTGATGACTATTTTCATCTCAGTGTTTACAGCCCTAGTGCTACTCACCAACTGGTTGCTCAAGCGCACTGTGATTAATCCACTCAAGCAACTGACGGCGATCGCCCGTCGGGTCAGCAGTAGCAGCATGAGTGCCGAGCAAGTGGGTGAGTTTGAATCAGCACCCATCACCCAGGTGGCGCGGCGTGCCGATGAACCCGGTCAGCTGGCGCGTGCTTTTCAGGTGATGGCGCATGAAGTAGCGGCGCGTGAGCAAAATCTAAGCCGCGCCGTTGAAGAACGCACAGCCCAACTGGCCGAGACCACCCAAGAAGCAGAGCGTGCCAGAGCAGAAGCGGAAGAGGCTAATGTCACTAAGAGCCAGTTTCTAGCCAACATGAGTCACGAACTGCGGACGCCGCTCAATGCCATCATTGGCTATAGCGAAATGCTAAAGGAAGAACTCACCGATGTGAACCAGACAAGCCTGATTTCAGACGTGCAAAAAATTCATGGGGCGGGCACCCATCTGCTGGGATTAATCAACAATATCCTTGATCTGTCCAAGGTAGAGTCGGGCAAGATGGAACTGTTCCTGGAAACCTTTCAGATTGCTACCGTAGTGCACGATATTTCAGACACCATTCAGCCGCTAATTGCCAAGAATCACAACAGGCTAGTCATCCAGATTGCCAATGACTTAGACACGATGCATGCCGACATTACCAAGCTGCGGCAGTGCTTGTTTAACCTGCTCAGCAACGCCGGCAAGTTCACCGAAAATGGCACGATTACGGTGAGCGTTGAGTCCCACGAGTCGCCCTCAAGCGCTCCGTTAATTGCATTTAGCGTCACCGATAGCGGCATTGGCATGACGCCAGAACAGCAGGCCAAGCTATTTCAGTCCTTCACCCAGGCCGATTCCTCCACAACGCGCAAATATGGGGGAACGGGGCTGGGGCTGGTAATTACCCAAAAGTTCTGTCAAATGATGGGCGGAGATATCCAGGTGAGTAGTCAGCCTGGAAGCGGCACCACCTTCACCATTTACCTTCCCCAGCAGGTGCAAGATTTGAAGCAGGAACCGTCCAAACAGCCTGACTATCAGTCTGAAACGTCGATGCAGGAAATGCCGTCCCTACTGGCAACGACAGCCAGCAAAGTTTTAGTGATCGATGATGATCCAGCGGTGCAAGATTTGATGCAGCGCTTCTTGAGCCGAAAGGGGTTTCAGGTGATTGGTGCAGGCAGCGGAGCCGATGGTCTACGGCAGGCTAGAACGCATATGCCTGATGTGATTGTGTTAGACGTGATGATGCCTAGCGTGGATGGTTGGGCCGTGTTAACGGAACTGAAAGCCGATCCCCAATTGGCTACTATTCCGGTAGTCATGGTAACGATGGTAGACGATAAAAACCTGGGATATGCCTTGGGCGCATCTGACTATCTGCTCAAGCCGGTTGACTACGATCGCCTCTGTGAGCTATTGCACAAATACAGCACAGAATCAACGCCAGCATCCGTTATGGTCGTAGAAGACAACGCAGAAAATCGTGAAATGATGCGGCGGCAGCTAACTAAGGCTGGGTGGCAGGTGATTGAAGCTTCCAATGGGCGGGAGGCTCTGACGTTGATGGACACTCAGCAACCGGGTATGATTTTGCTGGATTTGATGATGCCTGAAATGGATGGTTTCGAGTTTTTGGATGAACTTCGCCGCCGTCCCCAGTGGCGGACGATCCCAGTGATTGTGTTGACGGCAAAAGATCTGACGCCTGACGATCGACG
>JAYUYI010000085.1:0-5431 GCA_043752545.1 Thermoleptolyngbya sp. | reverse complement strand
GGGCTGGGCGAGAAATAGAGTAATATTGCGCATCAGAATCGGTGACGGTGAGCAAAACACGCGGTTCTGCCAGATACGCATCTTTAACCAATAAAACGGGCTGCCCGTTCAGCGTTTCGGTATAAACCTCTAGCGTTTCGGGATCCAGTAGGGTGGCCTGATCTCGACTGGTGTCCGGCAAAACCGTCGGATTTTTAGCCGTTAGCTGAGTCAGATTAGCCTGAATTTGGCGACCTCGCGCCTCAACCGGAACCTGAGTCCCCGACGCGTTGCGGTTGTAGACCGTAGGGGAGGCAATCTTGAATAGCGGCTGACCGTCAAATCGGACATCGGTAACTTCAATTAGCCCCAGCCGTTTTACGCCCGACGGCAACGTTTCAGCAGACTGAGTCGGCGGAAAAGGCAGCTGCCCCACTGCGCCCGGAGTCCAGGCCGATAGCCCGACCAGCAGCCCGACCAAAATCCAACTCAAAAACCGCCCTGTTCGATGCCAGGTCTGGCGTTGCCAATTGGGTTGCAGTCCCATCAGCCGTCGATAATTTTTCATACGCGATCTGAACCAAGAATCAGCTAATTGCAGCCGCTAGCCACCTATTACCCTACAGTGCCTTGCGCTTAGCTAGTTTAGCCAATAGATTTGATGGCGATCGCAACAAACATAAACACCCCAATTACCACTAGTGATGTGGCCACAACAACCCCGTGGGAGCGCCGCGACACATACACATAGTCATAGTCATCTCGCTGAATTTGTTTCAGTTCTTGGCAATGCTCCAAAATAGCCATCAAGATCGCACAAATGCCCACTGCCATAAACATTAGCCCAATCGATCGCGTTAGCCGTCCGGCGTTAACAGCAGCAGGATCAGAACGATTGATTGCTTTTATCACTTGATCAATGCCAAAGTCAAAGCTGATCAGCACCAGAGAAGTCCGAATCCACGCCATTAGCGTCCGTTCAGCAGCGGCGCGATTGCGAGCTTTTGCCAGTTCATTGGTAAGATTCCTAGGCACCTTTTCTAAGAACGCTGCTTAGGAACCAAAACAGAATTCACCTACCGTTAGCTGACCATCAAATGAGTAAAAGGTGACCCGGCAAATGCCTTCCCCGTTGATGCAAAGCTCCACATTGGGCGGTAGTTCAGAGGTAGAACCCGCCAGGTTTGCGGTTCGCATTTCTGTTTGCGCCACCCGCTGGTTGTTGCCGTCAAAGGCTGCCATCACGGTAGGGCGAGAACTGGTGACACAGCTGCTCACAAACTTTACAGGGGCATCAAACGTAGCCTCTAACCACCCACCTCTAGGGCAACCCATGATCACCGTACGCCCAGCATAGGAAGGGTACGCGGGATTGGATGGACAGAGCGCGATCGCATTGACAAAAGTAACGCCTAACCGCTGAAATTGACGATTGACCAGTTCAAAGGGCTGCAATTTAGCAAAATCGAGCCTGATTCGCTTGCGCTTACGGAGGGGTGCTAACTCCGAACCCGCTGCAACCCCCATTGGAAAGGAAAGAATATCAAGACCTTGTAAAGGTGTTGGTGCATCTGCGTAATCTAACGTAGGCTCCGAACGGCGCAGTTCCGGCTGCGCTTCGCCCCGAGAGTCGATATACTCTGCCATAGACCCCCATAAGATACAGGTTTATCTTAAACTCATCTAACGTACTGTGTGAGGTTAACTACTGCATTAATCAACAGGTAATCTGCATCACACCAATGGCCTCAACATTCGGCTCTGTTACGCTATTCGCTAATCGTTCACTTGCTCTTCCACACCCCGCAGTCAGTCTATCGGAGTAGTTCCAGGAATTCGGTACAAAACATCACTTAAGCAATATTTCGCTGAATCTCAAAGAGTACTACACCCCGGACTGGCTTAATTCCTAACTAAAAAATTTCTCCTAAACGGGCGAACAGGGTCAGAAATTTGACTCGAATAACCGCCGATAACTCTTCTATTCAGAATTACTGGGAGAAATTTACAAACCCGCACTCCGATCGGCAACTTCATGAAAACTTTAAATAGAATGAAGAGTTCCCGTAAATCCTTTATGTACTAACATGCTCTACCCTCCTGGTTTCCACCAACATTCCCTGGTCACTACACTAGGCACAATTGCCTACTACACTGCCGATCAACCCTCTCAGCCCCAGGTCTCGCAGCCCCAAGCTGTGCCGCCATTTGAAGTGCCGTCTTTATCTGAGGAAGCGACGGGCGATCGCCGCGAAACCTTAGTTTTTTTGCATGGATTTGGCGGGGGATCCTCTGCTTATGAATGGTCGAACGTGTATCCCGCCTTTGCCAGCGACTACCGGATTTTGGCACCCGACCTCTTGGGTTGGGGGCGCTCCGACCATCCAGCCCGCGATTTTTGTCCTGACGATTATCTCACCACGATTCAGGAATTTCTCGAAAAAACCTGCGATCGCCCGGTGCGAGTCGTGGCCTCGTCGCTGGTTGCGGCTCTAGTGGTTCGAGTGGCGATCGCCCATCCGCATCTGTTCCACTCCCTCATCCTCACCTGCCCGTCCGGATTATCCGATTTTGGCAATGACTATCGCCGCAGCTTCTTTGCCCAGCTGGTTAGCACCCCCGTGCTCGACCGCGTGCTTTATTTCACGGCTCTAGCCACCGAACCTGGAATCCGTAGCTTTTTGGAACAGCGCCAATTTGCCCGCGCCAACCGCGTTTTTCCTGAAATTGTTGATGCCTACCTAGCCTCTGCCCGTCAACCCAACGCTGAATACAGCGCGTTGTCCTTTGTGCGGGGCGATCTGTGCTTTGACTTGGCTACTTACATTCCCCAGTTAACGACCCCCACCGCCATGATTTGGGGCGAAAAAGCTCAGTTCACCGGGGTTGAACTGGGGCGGCGGCTAGCAGCCCTAAATCCTCAAGCCATTAAAGTGTTGGAAGTCTTAGACGATGTGGGGCTAACGCCTCAGCTAGAGCTACCCGCCGTCACAATTGGGCTGATTCGTCGGTTTATTACCCTACTTTCTGCGGCACAATAAAACCTGCAGCACCATAAAAAGCAATGCCCTGGATCTCGTTCAGGCTCCTATTCGTCAGGTCAACTCATTACTGCGCTGCCTACTCCCCTTGCTGCTATGCCCTCAACTGCGTCCAGTGTTCTGCAATTTGACTTCGCCGCCGACTTTTCCGAGGGTTTGGCCGTGGTGCGGCGGGGCGATCGCTCTCTCTATATTGATTTGACAGGTGACATTGCCCTACAGCCAGACACTGGATTCGACGGCGTATCGGCCTTTTCTGAAGACCTAGCTCTGATCCGGGTCAACAACTACTACGGCTACATCGATCGCTCCGGTCAAGTTGCCATTGATCCCCAATATATGAGCGCCACGGCTTTCTCGGAAAGGCTAGCCGCCGTTCGCACAGGTACTCGCTATGGATTTATTAATCCGGCTGGGGAACTGGTAATTGAACCGCAGTTTGTGTTGGCGGAACCGTTCTCGGAAGGGATGGCTGCGGTGAAGGTAGACGACCAGTATGGCTATACCAAAGCCGATGGCCAACGGGTGATCCCGCCTCAATTTCAAGATGCCTGGAGTTTCTCGGAAGGGCGGGCAGCGGTGCGGCAAGCAGGTAAATGGGGCTACATTGATCCGGCTGGCGCGGTGGTCATTGATCCCCATTTAGACGGCGCGTTTAACTTCTCAGAATCGCTGGCTCGCATCCGCCAGGAAAGCGTTTGGGGCTTCTTAGGCCGAGATGGGGCGATCGCCATCCCTGCCCAATTTGACTTCGCCTCCGACTTTTCCGAAGGGTTAGCAGCGGTAATGATTGGCGTCAAGTGGGGCTACATCGGCCCCACAGGGGCAATCGCGATCGCTCCCCAATTCGACTACGCCGCAAACTTCTCAGAAGGTCTAGCTGCCGTCAAAGTTGGCAATCACTATGGCTACATCAGCAAAACCGGAAAATGGGTGATTGATCCCCGGTACAACAACGTCGGCTCTTTTTCGGAAGGCTGGGCCTGGGTAGAAGCGGCTAACCAGTGGCGCTATGTCAACAAAATGGGAGATTTTTTGAAAGGTAAACTTTAACAAGTGAAGGAATGAATCATGAATGGCCTTGAAATAAGCTATGGCCAATTAAGTTACAGAACTTGCACTCAACCCGATGTTTAAGGTCGGTGGGATATTACAGAATGGGCGATCGCACAGACAGAAGAGCAAGTGGTCTAACGGCTCAAATCAGCGGCGGCAGTTCACCGTTAACTCAACACCAGCGGCTCTCAACTGTCCGCTGCATTTGAATTATGGGGGGACGGCCTATACTCATACCTGAGTTCAAGTGCATTGCAAAAACTATTGAGGCGATTCAGCAAAGCCGTATAGTAAAGGTAAGCATCGTCTTGTTCATTTTGAAGATGGGCATACAAGGTCAGTTCCGGCTCCGGAGATAGACGATCTTTTGGAACATCTAAACCTGCTTCGCTTAAGCGCGTTGCTGCTATCGCAACTAATAAGGATGCAACTGTGTTTGTCTTACCCTGATACAGATCATTTAGTCCAGGTAGGATCAATTCTGCTCCTGGCAACTCATTTAAGCTCATAACTAATCCTTCTCCAAAGTATCTTCAAACCGTTCAATGAAGTTTTCAACTCTGCTTCTAAGCACATCAGGATTAAGAGAGGGGAATCGAATTAAGCCAGGGGCAATGGCTTCAAAGCAATCCCGTAGTTCTTTCAAGGAAAATAATTTCTGTTCGTACATCGCTTGAACATCTTTAAGGTCACGGTCAAATCCCCTGGATAGCTTAGAGAGAGCTTGGGCGGTAAAGTCATAGTGATAAAACGAAATTTGACCTTGTTTGCCGATGAATACGCTTCTGGCACGCCATCCTGGAAGAGGGGGTAAGAAATCCTGTGGAGAAGCTAGTTCGATATTGATGTTCAACTCTTGTTTGAGTTTAGCGATCGCCTGAAAAATGCCTGGGGGTTCGGGATCTAGACGAATATCGACATCAACTGTTGAACTCCGCCATCCAATCAGTAAGGCACTAGCACCACCTGTAAAATAAATACAGCCTGATCCTTGAGCTTCTCTACCCAAGACTTGCATTAGTCGTTGTATCTTCTGAGGGTCAACGTTTGGACGCATAATTTTTCGCCAAAACACTTAACTTACTGATTGACTGACAAAACTCCGATCCCCCACTGCTGCGCAGAAGCAAGCTACACCCCTTTCTTAAATGCCCTTTGGGCTATACCCCTCTCCCAGAGCGGGAGAGGGGCTTCGAGCCAAGACTTTACCTCTAGCTCCCCTTCTCCCCTTCTCCCCTTGTGGGAGAAGGGGAGAAGGGGGATGAGGGGGAATGATTTGTCAGCCAACCAGGTAGCGCACTGGATTAACCGACGTGCAGAATGAGGCGATCGCGTCCCTGATTGCCCAGAGCGGA
>JAYUYI010000084.1:0-2094 GCA_043752545.1 Thermoleptolyngbya sp. | reverse complement strand
TGATGATAATGCCGCGCGACCGGGCTTCAGAGAAATTGACCAGATCACGAGTGGCAATGGCCGCGATCGCTTTATTGTGGGCAATGCCAACACGATTTTCTATGACGACGGTCGCGCTGGAGCAGGGCTAAGGGACTATGCTTTGATCACCGACTTTACGCGCCGATTTGACATCATTCAACTCAAAGGCAGTGCGGCCAAATACCTGATTAAGCCAGTTCCCATTCGGGGATTTCGGGCTAAAGATTTGGGCATCTTTCTCAACAAATCAGGAAATAAACCTGACGAGCTGCTGGCTGTTGTGGTCGGAGCCGAGAGCCTTGGACTCAACCGCCCGTTTTTTGAGTATGTCTGATGGGCCAACGTTTACATAGTTCCAATGCAGGTCATTTGGTAATTGCAGAGTTTTCAGAAATCGTGAATCGGGCGATCGCTCCTAGACCAAGCCCTACTCAGATTGCACCAACGATGGCAGCCGCAGTTCCGAGGGGCAACTTGGGTGACGCTTGGCCTCTATTGATTGCTGGTTGTGGCAGATGCTTTAGTCGGGGCATTGTAGGCCATGCCCGCTGAGGAAATTAGCCATAGGCTTGCCCTGCGATCGCACTCAGCAGTAAGCTCAACACACGTCAAACTGCTCGGTTAGCTGACCCGAGACGACGGCTTGACAATGTTGTGTTTATCGATTGGGGGTGGGTGTGACGATTCAAGACGGCGAGATTCAGGTAGACGATTTGACGTGGTTTTGCCGTGAGGCCACGCCGACTACGCCATCGAACCAACCGCCTGTGGTATTTCTGCACGGGATGCCAGCCCTGGGCTATGGCTGGCTAGAGGTGATGTCTGCCTTGGCCGACCAGGGATTACGGGCGATCGCCCCCGACTGGATTGGGTTTGGCCGCTCGGCACAGCCCGGTCGGCGGCAGTTTGCCTACACCCCCACGGCCTATATAGACGCGCTAGATGGATTGCTGAATGCGCTGGAGTGCGATCGCGTCTCGCTGGTGGTGCAGGGGTTCGTTGGCTCGGTGGGGCTGCAATATGCCCTGCGCCATCGCGATCGAATTGACCGCTTAGCCATTTTTAATGCGCCTCTCACCTCAGCCGCCAAGCTGCCGTGGAAAATGAAACAGTTGGGCATCCCGTTAGCCGGTGAAATGCTGACTCAAGATCCGCTGCTGGTCGATCGCACCCTTGAGGGTGGCGGTGGCTACGTCGTCAGTGACGAAGCCCTAGATATCTATCGCCGCCCGTTCCTCAAAAGCTCCGACGCTGGCCGTGCCCTGTTTGCCGTGGTGCAAAATTTGCAGCTGGCGCAGGCAACGGCTGAAATTGAAGCGGGCTTTAAAGACTGGCCGTCACCGATTTTGGTCGGCTGGGGGATGCGCGATCGCTGGCTGCCGTTTAGCATTGCCGCAGCCTTTGCCCAATCGACCCCCCAAGTTGAATTGGTCGAGCTGCCCGATATGGGACACTATCCTCAGATCGACTGGCCAGTCAAGGTGAATGAGGTACTGGTACCGTTTTTGCGGCGACAGGCACTGCCGCTCTAAACTTTTTTGCGATCGCCTACCATGGGAAGTAGGGCTAAACCAACTCAAAACCAACTCCCTCCTCAGCCGATCGCCCCGTCCTGTACCCACCTACACTTACCCCGATGGTGCTCGATCGCTTTGGTCGCAACATTAACTATTTGCGGATCTCTTTGACAGATCGCTGTAACCTTCGCTGCGTCTACTGCATGCCGACGGACATGACTTTTCGGCCTAAGGCCGAGCTGCTGCAAGACCACGAGCTTTACCAACTGCTGCCGATCTTTGCCGAGCAGCTGGGCTTTCATAAATTTCGGCTGACGGGCGGCGAACCCACCCTCAGGGAAAATATTGTCGATATTGTCCGGTTCATTGCGGGCATGGCTACCACATCGGCGGTGGCCATAACCACCAACGGTGTTTTGCTGAAACAATTGGCCGATCCTCTGACTGCCGCTGGGCTGCACCGCGTCAACATCAGCATTGACACGCTCAACCCAGACAAGTTTAAGCAAATTACTCGCTGGGGCAATCTGGATGATGTCTGGGCAGGGATTGAGGC
>JAYUYI010000083.1:0-2095 GCA_043752545.1 Thermoleptolyngbya sp. | reverse complement strand
AAAACGTAGGCCGGGGCAGCGACGACACTCTGTTTGCGCTGACTGATGGTGTTATCACCTTTGAACGTAAAGGGAAGAACCGCAAAAAAGTGAGCGTTTATCCTGCTGTCACTCCAGATGCGTCAGTTGCGGTCGCCCCTGCTTAATCAGATAGCGCCCCGTTCTTTTAATATCCAACTAAAACTCAGCAGATCCGATTTTATTGGATCTGCTGAGTTTTATTTAGTTAATACCAATTCGATATAAAGCTGCGTGAGATTGGCTCTGTTAGGCAAGGGGCTTAAGCCCCCTAGTTCTATGCAGCTTCACAAAGAATTGGTATAAGTTCCAAAAGACTTAAAGAAATAAAGAATTAATGGAAATTTATGACTAAAAATGATGAATAGGGATTGCTTTTCTAAGAACTCCGTATAAATAATGAAAGAGTAGGCATGATTCGTATTTGCAACAGGCGTTTGAAAAGCTAAACTTGTTCAAAGTCTGCGGCGCTTAAGATCCACGTCATCCCGTTTGCCATCTCAGTTTTTTATATCATCGACAGTTACAACCATGATCTTGGATTGGAGTATTCCGACAGTTAACAAGTTAGAATACTATGTTCGCAATGCTTTGGAGCTGGGTGAACTATCACCTGGGGCGCAATCTTGCATTAGCCAGCTTGTGTCTGACGGTAACTTATCGGATCGAGATCGAGCGTTGCTATTTATTTTGAGGGATGCGATCGCGGATGGCTGTATTCGTCAGGTTACCGCTTCAGTGCGCCTCTAGTCGGTTCCTACTGAATCAGGTTGCGATCGCAAGTGGACGATTGTCCATACTCTCTGGAGAGACTGAGTTTGAACGTTTTTTCTGATCTCAGCTGCCAAACCCGACGCAACATGCGGGTGCTGTTTGTGGCGGGGCTATTGTTTTGGGCTTCTTTGGCGACTTTGCTGCCCGTTTTACCGCTCTATGTTCAATCCATGGGGGCTAATAGTCAAACTGTTGGGATCGTGGTCGGTTCCTTTGCCATTGGGCTATTAGCCTCGCGCCCTGTCCTAGCCCGCATGGCAGACCGTCAAGGTCGAAAGCTAGTATTGTTGATCGGAATGGTAACTGTGGCGATCGCCCCCATCGGCTATATCGCGACCCAATCAATTCCATTGCTCGTTGTGGTGCGGGCATTTCATGGACTCAGCATTGCCGCGTTTGCCTTAGCCTATAGTGCCTTAATTGTTGACCTCTCGCCTCCCCAAAACCGAGGTGAACTGATTGGCTATATGAGCCTAGTCAACCCGATCGGTATGGGGCTAGGCCCTGCTATCGGTGGATTTATGCAGTCTTGGGTAGGCTACGCTCCAACGTTTTGGATCGCCGCCGCCCTGGGGATTGTCGGCTTGTTTTATACCGTTCAGGTGCAAGACGTTTATTTGCCTACTCACGCTACTGCGTCCACGGGTGCGATCGCGGCTTCTGTGACTGGGTCTGATCAATTCTGGCTGAAGCTATTACAGCCTCATATCCGCACCCCTGCGCTGGTGCTGCTGCTGGTCGGAATAGCGTTTGGCACGCTCACAACCTTTGTGCCGTTGCTAGTAGTCGAAGTTGGGGTGAACCTCAACGTGGGACTAATTTATTCGGCAGCAGCGATCGCCAGTTTTGGCATTCGCCTACTGGTAGGCCGCGCCTCAGACTATTATGGGCGGGGCTTATTTATTACTGGAAGCTTAGTCCTCTATGCGCTGTCGATGGCCGTGCTGTGGCAGGCTAGCAGTACCGCTGCGTTTTTAGTAGCCGGATTGCTTGAAGGCAGCGGCAGTGGTATTTTGATCCCCATGATGGCGGCGTTAATGGCAGATCGCTCCCAGCCGCATGAGCGCGGCCTCACGTTTAGTTTATGCATGGTCGGGTTTGATCTTGGCATTGCCCTAGCAGGGCCATTTTTTGGGGCGATCGCCATTCAAATGAGCTATCAGACTATCTTTGGATTTGCGTCCCTGCTGTCATGGCTGGGGTTGTTAGTGTTTTTAATATTTTCTGGCAAAAATATACCTCAATCCTTACGGTTCTCGCTGGGTAAAGGAAAAGATATTTATGCCGTCGAACCCGCGACTCA
>JAYUYI010000082.1:0-2095 GCA_043752545.1 Thermoleptolyngbya sp. | reverse complement strand
TACAGCAGTTAGGCACAACTCGTCAGCACCGATGTAGCTTTGCTCCCTGCCGCCTAGACCAGTAGAGCTTGGTTGAACAAAAAACTCCTAATCGGTTTCTGGTCGGTTTCTGATCCGGTCAATGATCGATTGATCTTCTAGGTCTATTCTGCGACCAAGGACAGAGGCGATCGCCCCGCCTCTGTAGCCTCAGCTGCTTCACTGATTTGCATTGTTGCCCAGTGACAATAATCAGATAGCAGTTGGTGCATTAATCGTTGCTTAATCGTCAGGAGCACACTGCGCAGCACGCCGTTGCCTGTTGCCTCTAGTAAAGGTCTAGGAGTCAGCCAAAAGGCGGGTGGCAAGCCGACTTCTACTTGCAAATCGGCTCGACCCAATAGGCAAGTTCCTTTTTTAGTTTGGGTTGGCGCTAGTTTACCTAGCAGGTTGAGGTCAAAACGTTCGTTAATGTATTCAATTCCACGGATTTCGCAGTCCAGCGATCGCAGATGAATGGTGCCATCTGTTTCTGCCCAGATCTGCATATCGACTGTAGGTTGAATACTAAGGGTCAAAAAATTCAAAGGGCGCATCTTGAGGCGAAATGTATCCCCGCTCAAGGCGTCTACCCGACTAGGATCAATTAAGGCATTGATCAATCGATAGGGTTGCCGCAAATAATGTTCAATCGGAATTGGCTGCTTGGGCACAAGTAGTTCAACCGATTGGGACGCTGTAAATCGAATTTGCATCACAGTAAAAAGTGAAGACAGGTAGGAGCAGAAAACTGGTGTTAGAGGGTAGTCGTGGCGGCTAGCTAGGAGTCAATACGTCTTGAATTACCGATATGAATTCCTGTAACGACGCAATTAATCGCGGCGCTATGGGTGTCAGCCTGAGACGTTGGAGACGTTAACGCTTCCATACCCGAGCAGTATTAATTTGGCAGCCAGTAAATCCCTCATACTGATCTGAGCAGGCAAAAACTAAACTGTCTAAATTTAACTAAATTTTACAATTTTTTGTGGAAATCTACCTTGACATACGCCCTTAGCAGCATTCTACCTTGCTTAAATGATAGGACTTACGTGAATGTTGCAATTATTTGGAACTTATTCATCTAAAGTGTCAAGATTCGGTGTCCTTGACAGCACTTGATGGCAGCTGTTAGTGGGCTTACCTACGTGCTTTACAGTTAACCTTGCCGCTTAGTAGCCTTAATTAATCCTTGACCTATCCTTTACAAAACAACCCTATGGCTGCATCTATCGCCTATTTGGGACCTGCAGGAAGCTATACAGAAGACGCGGCGATCGCCTACGCCGCTTGGCTGAATAAATCTACGGGAGAAGAAATATCGCTCCATTCTGCTGCGAGCATTTCCCAAGCGCTGAAGGAAACCCAAAGTGGACGGGCGCAGTTTTCTGTTGTGCCCGTAGAAAACTCTGTTGAAGGTAGCGTGAGTATGACGTTAGATACCCTCTGGCAGCTAGAATCTCTGCAAGTGCAGCGAGCACTCGTACTCCCGATCTCGCATGCCTTAATTTCCTGTGCTTCTAGTTTAGCTGCGATTCAGAGAGTTTATGCTCATCCTCAGGGGCTAGCTCAGTGCCAGACTTGGTTAGAACGAGTCATTCCCCAGGCTCAACTCATTCCTACTAGCTCCAACACGGAGTCGTTACAGCACCTGCAAGTAGAAGTGACGTCAGGGGCGATCGCCTCTCAACGAGCTGCTGAGCTGTATCACTTACCAGTTTTGGCACATCCCATCAATGACTATCCTGATAACTGCACGCGCTTCTGGATTTTGAGCCGTCAGCCTTCCCCTGGAGGCCGATACACCTCACTAGGGTTCAGTGTCCCAGCCAATGTGCCAGGAGCGCTAGTAAAGCCGCTTCAAGTGTTTGCAGAGCGAGGGATTAACCTCAGCCGCATTGAATCACGACCGACTAAACGCTCCTTGGGGGACTATCTATTTTTCGTAGATATCGAAGCAAACGCCAGCCACTCAGCGGTGCAGGCTGCTCTCAATGAGCTAAGAAAATACGTAGAAACGCTCAAAGTACTCGGTAGCTACTCCATCATGCCGATCAGCGAGCATCATCATTGGCCT
>JAYUYI010000081.1:0-2098 GCA_043752545.1 Thermoleptolyngbya sp. | reverse complement strand
AGCCGATTGCGCTAGCATCAGCCAGCGTCCGTCCATGCACAGGTAGCCAATTTCAATAATGTAGTCGCGATCGCTCACAGGGATAGGTAGGTACCACTCCCGTGCAATCTCATCGCATTCGTATTGCTGCAAGCTGTGGGGACGCTGGAAGCTGATATCAATATCTGTTACATCATAAAAGCGCAGCGCCAATCTGTAACCGCCCTGCTGCCGCAATTCTTGCTTATGGCTGTTGGGGATATCCCAGTAGGCATAGACCCATTGTGGGTCACGAGGCATTAGTACAATGCGGCTATCGCCATAGCCGTCTGGCAAATCTGCTAGGGGTTCATCTACCGCCGTTAGTGACATAGGGGTGCAATCAACTTGTCCGACATCAAATTTAGCAGCTTCAACTTCGGCTTGTGCTTCTGCCATAGGCAGAGGCGGGGGAGAAACTCCTGCGTTTTTCTGGGCTTCTAAAATGGATGCCACCAGCTGATCTTTGCGCATCCGACTGTAGCGAGAAACGCTGTACTCACTGGCAACTCGACGGAGTTGCCGTAGGGTCATGTCTTCTAAGGGGGGGCGTTTTTGCGCCATGATGCTCGTTACCTCCAGATTGGCTGCCGCGATACTACCCGACTCGCCATCCGCTCAACCTCAGCTTGGCGATCGCGGGGATCAGCGAGTCAATCTCATAGTGCGGAAAAACCGGACGCAGGTCAAGGGGCTAACACATTGATTCTGGCGGGTTTGACGAGATTGCTAGGAAAATGGGGATCATATTGTCATGATTTTGTGACAATGAGGATCGGCAAAAATGACCGTGGGGATCAGCAAACGTTATGGCAGGTTGATAGGGCGATCGCCAGCAAAAACCCCGCCACTCCAGATCGAGCAACGGGGTTTCTAGATGAAGTCTAGATATTTAAGTCTAGATAACGCGATGTGCAACTTGATCTAAAGTCTTGTGGGATGGGCATCTCGCCCGTCTAGCTTGGGTAGGCAAGACGCCCACCCCACGGGAAATCAAAGGTTTCAACGGTAAAGTTGCACATCGCGTTAGATATTAGGAGTGAAATTTCCACCGTAGCGTTTAGCCGTTTAATTTCCCACTAGCCACTTCTGACCATTGAGCCGCTGCACGGTGTACATTAGCAGCAAATCCAGCGTGACCTTACGTTCGTCAATCATGAACGATTCCAACAGGCTGGGCTTGGAACCGTAATCGGAACAGCTAAATACCTTTTGACCCTGAATATCTTCCTTGAGAAAGCCAATCAAAAAGGAATGCCGCCCCGCTTGAAACGTTCCGGCAACTTGCCAGCACTCACCGGCAGCCTCCATCCCCCGAATTGGGAGAGGATGTTTCTCAAACTTCAGTTCCAAGTCATTGAAGCCGAGCGTGCCCATCGTAGTCCTTAGCTTGGGCATGAATTCTTGGTTAATGAATTCATCGAACGGTTTGTCTTCTGGGGCGGGAGGTTTCTCCTTCTTCGGCTTCTCAGCAGGTGCAGCTCCAGCATCAGCGGCTTTACCTTTCGCTGCCGATTTTGCTTTTGCCACCGGTGCACCCTCAGCGGCTGGTTCTACTGAAGGGGTGTTGTTATCTCCGCCCGTAGGGTTTGTCGCTTCGTCTGGCATAGTATTAGTCAGTCTGGTGGAACGTTCTATGCCTATAGTACCGGGTTGCTGGAGATCTCGAACCGGTGAACGTGACCCGTCAAGGCAAGGATTTCTGAGGGTAACGATAAGGAAATGGAGGGGCGATCGCTTACGAAATGGAGGGGCGATCGCTCAACCGCCTGCAACCGCTGGCACAATACTGACTTCATCGCCCGCTGCCAGCACCGTATCTGCCCCTTGTAAAAAGCGAATATCTTCGCTGTTGACGTAGAAGTTAATGAATCGGCGCAGCTTGCCCTCGTCATCGCAGAGACGGGCTTTGATCCCAGGAAAATCTTGCTCTAAGGTATCAAGCAAACCATGAATCGTCGTCCCCTCACATTGAATCGCAGCTTGGTTGGCGGTGAATTGCTGTAAGGGTGTGGGAATTAGAACTTTGACAGCCATAACGAGTAGTTAAAAGGTTAATACGTGGGATTTTACCGTCATC
>JAYUYI010000080.1:0-5459 GCA_043752545.1 Thermoleptolyngbya sp. | reverse complement strand
GCGATATTATCTTTGCCGGACAGCGCATTTTGGCCAAAACGCCCGACCAGCGCGCTCGGGCTGGGATTGGCTATGTGCCACAGGGGCGAGAGGTAATTCCGCGACTGACGGTAAAAGAAAATTTGCTGTTGGGGTATGAAGCTCGTGGGGTCAGGCCAAAAAATACGCAGGATGTGCCAGAGGAAATTTACGACCTGTTTCCGGTATTGAAAACCATGCTGGGTAGGATGGGTGGCGATCTATCGGGTGGTCAGCAGCAGCAGTTGGCGATCGCCCGGGCCCTGATGGGCAAGCCGCAGCTCCTGGTGCTCGACGAACCGACCGAAGGAATTCAGCCCTCAATTATTCTCGACATTGAATCGGCGGTGCGGCGGATTGTCGCCACCACTGGGATTTCGGTATTGCTGGTCGAACAGCACCTGCACTTTGTGCGGCAAGCCGATCGCTACTATGCCATGCAAAAGGGCGGCATTGTGGCATCTGGCCCCACCAGCGAGCTAAGTAATGAAGTGATTCAGCGGTTTTTAGCGGTGTAGGGGGTCTGTGCGGCGATCGCTTCCCTCTAATCCAGCTTGCAATGACAGAAAAGGCACTCTGCTAATCGGGGTGCTTTTTTTATAGTGGTTTTTTATACCCGTCTACTCAAGCTAATCAAAATCTAGCCCGATCGCCAACTCATGGCTATCCGGCACAACTCGCTAGCGCTGCCAGTCTAAATCAGAAAGACTCTACGCAATTTAACCCGGTTTTGCAATTCCTCTACCGAAGACTGTAACAGGTAGCCCCAAGGTCGCAGCATGAGCATCGAACACAAAATCTCTCCCGCCTTTGAACCATTTTTAGCCGAGAGTGGGCCTAACGATAAGCTAGACGCGATTGTGATTTATCGGACGCCCGTATCCGAGGATTTGCCGACGCTAAGTCAATTGCGTTCGGCCAAGACGCGCTTGAGCTATATGAAAAGTCGGGCAAAGCTGCAACAGTCGATTCAGGCGCAGCTGTTTCAAACCCATCAGGCCGTTGGAGCCAAGCGATCGCCCATCCATGCCGAGCCAGCCGTGTCCAAAATTGGCTCGGGCGCATTGCCGATCGCCACCATGGAAGTGACGCGTAAAACGCTGCCTGCCCTAGCCGACCAGCCCAACGTCATCGCCATTTTACCCAACCAAAAAATTAAGCTGATTAAGCCCAACGATGTGATCTACGGCGACATCAACCGCCAAGAGGCCGAGCATGGCACTACTTGGGGTTTGCAGCAGCTCGAAATCCCAGACCTGTGGGCGTTTAGCACCGGCGCCCAAATCCGAGTGGCCGTGCTCGATACGGGCGTCTATGGTGACCACCCAGCCCTCGAAGGCCGCGTCAGCGATTTCGTCATGATCGACCCGCTGGGTCGCCGGATTACGACAAATCCCAGCTTCGACGGCGGGCAGCATGGCACCCACGTTTGCGGCACCATTGCGGGCGGTAAAACGCCGGAAGGGGTTTCCATTGGCGTGGCTCCAGGGGCAGAGCTGCTGGTGGCCAGCGTGCTCATTGGCGACGCGACGCTGCTGACGCTCATGGAAGGGATTTCGTGGGCGGTCGAAAAAGGTGCCCATATTCTGAATATGTCGCTGGGCTTTAGCTACTACGAGCCGCTATTTGCCGAAATTTTTGACATTTTGATGCACGATTACGGCATTCTGCCCGTGGTGGCGATCGGCAATGAAAATCACGGCAACTCTAGCTCCCCCGGCAATGCCCACAGCGCCTTTGCCGTTGGCGCGGTCGAAAAAATCCCCCGCAGCAAAACCGAGGTGGCCGCCTTCAGCAGCGGCGCTAGCTTGGTGTTCCCAGGGCAGAAGGTAGCTGTTGTCACCAAGCCCGACGTCGTCGCGCCTGGCACCCAGGTTTACTCTTGCATTCCCCCCGAAAAGCGCCCCGACGGCAGCTACGAATACACAATTATGGACGGCACCTCCATGGCCGCTCCCCATGTCGCGGGTGCCGTTGCCCTGCTGATGGCGGCCCAGCCCGACGCCCCGATCGCAGCAATCATAGAAGCCCTGAAGCAAACCGCCAAACACCCAGCAGGCGATCGCTACCGTCCCGACAATCGTTGGGGCTACGGCCTGATCCAGCCGCTGGAAGCCCTCAAGGCGCTCAAGTCCTGACGAGGAATTCGCTTGCCCATTCACATTCAATGCCAACATCAAGTTATGGTGCAAAACCTTGAACTTGAAGTGATGTTCCAGTTACTCTAAATATAGGATTGATAGTTTAGAATAGTTTGCCTGGGGCAGCATCATCGGCAAAATTGGGCAGAGTGAGTTTGAGGCTCAGAAAAGTATGATGGCACGCGTGTTCCAGGTAGTCGATTCCCCGAGGGTTTGGGATATGGCACCCACAGATGAGGGTTCCGCCTCAGACTCTTCAAATACTAAAGCTTGTGACCCCACGACCAGTAAAATCAGTCCCGAGTTTGAGGCGCGGTTAAATCAACTGGAGCCACAGCAAAAAATCCGAGCGATCGTTTTGCTAGAAACAGGACGAGGTAGCCTTTCCCCCGCCCGCCGGCAAACCTATAACGAACGGCAAGCGGCGATCGCCCACGTCCGTGAAACGGCGCAGCACGCCATGTGTGAACTCAACACCCTGCTCCAACACTTCGACGGGCATCCGTTGGCAATCGCTCCCGACGCCTTAGGGTCGGTGCCCGTTGAGCTAACCGTAGCTGGCATTGCGGCTCTAGCAGCGGTGCCGTGGGTCAAAGCGGTTTTAGAAGACCAAGACATTCATCCCGCACGGCATCTTCAGCAGCGCCCCAAAAAAGGCTGGCGTGCATGAACTCTGCCCCCGCTTTTAACCCCCTCCAGACTGACTATGTGCGTCAACAGTTTCCGGCATTGGCGGGCAGCTGGACATTTTTTGACAACGCAGGTGGTTCGCAAACGCTGCAGCGGGTCGTAGATCGGATTAGCGAATTTTTGCTGACGTCTGATGTGCAGCTTGGCGCATCCTACGCGGTATCACAGCTTGCCACCGAACGGGTCGCAAAGGCCGCTGAGGCGATCGCCACCTTAATCAACGCTGCCCATGTCTCGGAAGTGGTGATGGGCGGATCAACTAGCCTATTGATGCGAATTTTGTCGCGCTGTCTTGGCCAAACCTTCAGCCCTGGCGACGAAGTAATTGTCACCAACTGCGACCACGAGGCCAACATTGGCTGTTGGGTAGAGCTGCAAAACCAGGGCGTTGTCGTCAAAACTTGGCAGTTGAACCCCATGACGCTGACGCTAGAGCTGAGTGATTTAGAATCCCTGTTGACCCCCCGGACTCGACTAGTGGCCGTAACCCACACCTCAAACGTGCTGGGCACAATCAACCCCATTCGGGCGATCGCCGACCTCGTGCATGCCCACGGTGCCCTAATTTGCGTCGATGGCGTTGCCTATGCGCCTCACCGGCTGGTGGATGTGCAGGCGCTGGATGTAGATTTCTACGCCTTCAGTTTCTACAAAGTCTATGGGCCGCACTATGCGGTGCTCTACGGCAAGCGCCATCACTTGCTAGCCATGCCAGGAATCAACCACTTTTTTATTGGCGAAACAAATATTCCCTACAAATTTCAGCCGGGGAATGTGAATTTTGAACTGAGCTACGGATTAGTGGGATTGTGCGATTACCTCAGCGATTTGGCTCATCAGCACTATGGCGATCGCACCGCGCCTGATCTGCGCAGCCAGATGGGACAGGCGTTTGAGCTGATCGCTCAACATGAACAGGTATTGAGCGATCGCTTCTTGAGCTACCTGCGCACCAAGCCAAACGTGAAAATTGTCGGCAACCCACAGGCCGATCAAACTCTGCGCGTGCCGACCATTTCATTTGTAGTAGACGGCGTCGATAGTGCCACCATTCCAGCCAAAATCGACCCGTACCAGATTGGCATCCGCCACGGCGACTTTTATGCCAAGCGGTTAATTCAAGATCTAGGCTTGGCAGACCGTCATGGCGTTGTCCGTGTCAGCATGGTACATTACAACACCGTCGCCGAGGTCGATCAACTGATGCAGCACTTAGAGCCAATCCTCTGAGTTAACCGCCTAACTGTTGAGCGCCTAACTCAAAACTCAAAACTCAAAACTTTAGAAATCCTCACCGACCTAGCTCAGCCGCTTTTCCAAATATTGGCCAATCATCTGTTGTTCCCCTGCCCGAGAAATAATCGTTTGGCGGGTGCGATAGAGCTGCCCCACTAGCTTGATTTCTTCTTCAAACGAAGAGCCTTTGTAGTCGGTGCGCAGGGAGAGCGTTTGGGGATTGCTAAAGTGGAAGTCTGCGGTGACGGGTTTAGTGGTAGCAAAGCCGCGATCGCGATATAGCACGCTTCCTAGTGCGCCAAACAGCGTAGATCCTTGAGATTGTTTGCGGCCAGACACTGACTCAGCACTGTCCCACAGAACTTCTGCACCACAGGTTAGAACTGTTTCGTCGCTCAATTCATGCAGCCGAGCCAGGGTAACTAGTTCCTCACAGCCTTGCTCCAAAAACCGAATCTGAAGCAAGCTCACCATTTCTTTTGTGTCGCCCTCAGGCAACGTGTAGTAGCGCCGTTCCGAGCGCCACTGCCCAGCCGATTTTTGGAAAAATTCGGCAATTAGAGATTCATCCGTGATCGAGATCAAGCGTTGCAGAATAGTCACCCAACCATCTCCTCATACAAAAGATCTGAGCATCAAATACAGCACATTTGTCAAGCATGCTGCCACTGTTTGAAATTTTTCTTAATATAGCGCAGATCATTCCCTTTGCTACATCCCCCCAGGAGATAGGCTAGTCTCTAGGGCTATTCCCTAGAGACTAGAAACGCTATAGACTCATTTTGCTTAGATAACGCGATGTGCAACTTTGCCGAACCCCCTCACCCCAACCCCTCTCCCAGAGCTACTGTGTATACATAACTTGCTTTTCTACAGGTGATGCGGCGACCCAACAGCCTTGGGGGTTTCCCCCAAGGCTGTTGGGTCGCAAGCCAAACGTCCTAAGTGCAGTTCAGAACTTATGTATACACGGTAGTCTCCCAGAGGGGGAGAGGGCTAAAGGCAGGCTCGGTTCTCCTTCTCCTCTTTTGGGAGAAGGGGCTAGGGGATGTAGCTTGCTGCCGCGCAGCAGTGGGCTGCTTTAAAGCTGCACATCGCGTTTAGATCCAATCGGGTAATAATTTTAGATATGCAGCGTGCCAACCGTCTCCAACCGCTTCAGGCAAATGTGTTTGCCGATATGGATCGAGCCAAAGCCAGAGCACTAGCCGCCGGGAAAGAGGTGATTGATCTATCGCTGGGTTCGTCTGACTTGCCCACCCCCAGCCATGTGCTGGAGGCGATCGCCAATTCCCTAGCTGACCCCAGCACCCACGGCTATTTACTGTTTCACGGCACGCAAGCCTTTCGCCAAGCGGCTGCCCAGTGGTATAC
>JAYUYI010000079.1:0-2107 GCA_043752545.1 Thermoleptolyngbya sp. | reverse complement strand
CGGTTTGGCCTAGTGGGGCTAAGTGGTCTGGTGATCGATACCGCGATGCTCTATTTGCTGCACGGCCTCTGGGGCTTGGGGCTAACCCGCAGTGCGATTGCCGCTGCCGAAATTGCCATCGTCAACAACTTTCTATGGAACGATCGCTGGACATTTGGCGACATGGCCAAGTCTCAGCGGCAGCGGGGCAAGATGCTGAAACGCTTCTTCAAGTTCAACGTCATCTGCTTAATGGGGCTAATTCTGAAGGTGCTGTTGCTCAACTTCTTATTCAACGTGCTCCAGGTCAATCCCTACGTGGCCAACGTACTGGCGATCGCCATCGTCACCGTCTGGAACTTCTGGGTCAACCTCAAACTCAGCTGGCGCACCAGTGATGTGCGTTAGGGCGGGTAGCTAGGGAATTCTGTAGGACAGATATATCCTGCTGGAAGGTTTTGTGGAAAACGTTGGACTGGTGGCCATTGGCCGCAATGAGGGCGATCGCCTGCGGCAGTGTTTGACTGCTGCGATTGGCAGTGTGGCTGGAATTGTCTATGTCGATTCTGGCTCTACCGATGGCAGCGTTGAGTTAGCAAACTCGTTGGGGGTGGAGGTAGTGGCGCTAGATCTGTCGCGTCCCTTTACCGCCGCCCGTGCCCGGAATGCTGGATGCGATCGCCTGCTCGCCCTGCATCCCCAGCTCGAATTTGTGCAGTTTGTCGATGGCGACTGTGAACTTGTGGCGGGCTGGCTGTTCCAGGCATGGCAAACCCTCCAGTCCCAGCCCCAAGCCGCTGTAGTTTGCGGGCGGCGGCGCGAGCGGTTTCCCAATCGCAGTCTCTACAATCACCTCTGTGACCTGGAATGGAATACCCCCATCGGCAATGTCAAAGCCTGCGGCGGTGATGCCATGATGCGGATTGCTGCCATCCGACCCGTCGGCGGCTTCAACCCTACTTTGATTGCTGGAGAAGAACCCGAACTCTGCGTCCGGCTACGGCAAACGGGTTGGCAAATTTTGCGGCTCGATGCCGAAATGACGCTGCACGACGCGCAAATGACCCGTTTTAGCCAGTGGTGGCAGCGATCGCGACGGGCAGGATACGCCTATGCGGAAGGGGCATGGCTGCATGGCCAATCGCCCGAACGGCACTGGGTCAAAGAAACAAACAGCATCTGGCTGTGGGGTTTGGTCATTCCGGCGATCGCCCTAGGACTAGTCCCCCTCACCCAAGGTCTCAGCCTACTGCTGCTGCTCGGCTATCCCCTGCTCACCTACCGCACCTATCGCTACCTGCACGCCCAAGGCCATCCCTCTAAAGACGCTATCCTCTACGCCCTCTCCTGCGCGATCGGTAAATTTCCCCACGTCTTAGGCCAGCTCAAATTCCACCTCAATACCCGCTTAGGCCAACGCAGCGCCGTCATCGAATACAAGTAGAGACGCGATTCATCGCGTCTCTAGTTGTATTTTTCAGCCTTCATCCCTCATCCTACGCTTCGCGTAGCTTGCTTCTCGGAACGAGTACGGCAAAGCCGTTGGCCTTGCCTGCGCCTTGCGCATACATCCTTCATCCCTCATCCTTCATCCTGGCTGTGCGAACCCATTCGGTTTGGCGATGGGTGACAAACCGCAGGTAGCGAGGGAGCTTGCCAAGCACATAGAGCGGGATACTGAGTAACGATCGCACCCCAATCGTAGTCCGGCCAAATTTTGCCCAGGTGAGCAGGAGGGCGATCGCCATCAAGCCACCCTGCAACCCGAGCAGGAGGGCGGGAGTCCAGGCGGCTCCTAGTAGACCAGCGTAGAGGGCAAGTGCCAGTAGCCCTGCCCAGAGCATCACCAGCAGCGACAGAGGCGGGATGCAAAGGTCAAGGGCGATCGCCAGCAAATCGATTCGACCTTGCTTTTGAGATGGTTTTAGAGCTGCCTGGAGTAGACGAGGCACCTGGGTCAACAAGGCGTGCAGGTGCCCGTGCTCCCAGCGGGTGCGCTGAGTGGCAGCGGCGTGGGTGTGGGGTGGCAGAATGCCTGTGACGTGAGCCGTGGGGCACAGTTGGGGGGCAGATCCAGCGATCGCCAAATCTAGTCCAAGCTGCATGTCTTCGACAAGATTGCCGCTGG
>JAYUYI010000078.1:0-2108 GCA_043752545.1 Thermoleptolyngbya sp. | reverse complement strand
CCAACCCTGCTTGCTTCAACTGCACATAAAAATCTTGTTTCACCCGTGTCATCGCCACAGTAATCTGTTGAGCGGTTAATTCTCGATGCAACTCTATCAACATATCAACAGCCGTGATATCAATTTCAACAATCGCTTCGGTATTTAGCACAAACCATTCAACCGGAGTGCTCTCTGCCCCAATAGCCGCCAACGCCCGCCGCCTAAAGTTTTCGGCATTGGCAAAACAAAGCGGTGCATCGTAGCGGTAGATTACCAATCCAGGAATTGTTGTTGCCCCTTGCCAATCGGCAATATCATGCAATCCTGCTAGGTGAGGGATTTCTCCCATCACGGCATCGTGTGGCCGCATCAGCCGAGCAAATAAATCAATTACTGACAAACCCACAGCAAGGCCAATGCCCACCAAAATATCGGTCGCTAGCACCCCAACTAGGGTAATCACAGCCAACCTGAGTTCACTAGTTTTAAATCGGCGCAAGCGGTCAAATTCTGGAATTTCGATCAACCGTAGCGCCGCATAAATGACGATCGCCCCCAACGCCGCTTGGGGAAATAGGGAAAGCAAGGGACGCAAAAACAGCAGCACCAAGATCACGACGACAACCGCAACCAGGGAAAAAACCTGCGATCGACTGCCCAACGAATCCCCAATGACCGTGCGGCTGCCGCTACTGCTAACCGGAAATCCTTGCATCAACCCATTGCCAAGATTGACCATTCCCAGTGCCAGCAATTCCTGGTTAGCATCAATGCGGTAGCGATTTCGATCAGCAAACGATCGCGCCGTCAACACATTGTCGGAATACCCCACCAGGGCAATGCCAATCGCCGTCGATACCAAATAACTCATTTGCTGGAGTGAGAAACCGCTGGGTAGGGCAAAATGCGGCAACCCCGCAGGGATTTCGCCAATCACCGCAATGCCAAGCCGATCGAGGTGAAATAGGGAGACGGCTGCAGTGGCCAACAAGGCGGCTAACAACGGGCCAGGTGCAGTTGGAAATCGACGCTGCACCCCAAGCAAAAAAATCAGCACACAGGCAGCCAGGATCAACGTTGGTGGGTGAATCTGATTGAGATTGCCAAAAAATTCCTGGACTTGCCCAAACAGCGATTCTGCGGCAATCGACATGCCGCTAATTTTACCCAACTGTCCCATGATCATAATCACCGCCACCCCGGCCATATAACCAACCAGGATGGGTTTGGACAGCAGATCAGCCAGAAACCCTAACCGGGCAAAAGCACCGACTAAACACACAAGTCCGACCAACAGGGCCAACAGGCTGCTAAGACTGGCATAGTTGCTGCCATCACTAGCGGCGATCGGCACAATGGCTGCTGCCGTCATCACAGCCGTAGTTGACTCTGGCCCAACGGAAAGCTGAGGCGAAGACCCCAGTACGGCATAGATCAGCATCGGTGGCAAAACTGCCCACAGCCCCACGATCGGCGGCACTCCGGCCAGCCCTGCATACGCCATGCATTGAGGAATGAGATACGCAGCGACTGTGATTCCGGCTAAGACATCCCCGCGTAACCAAGCGGGCTGATAATCCCGTAAGCGCTTCAGCCCTGGCAAGGAGAACCCGTGCATTAGTAATTTCGACCGTGGAACCATCGCAACTCCTCAACCCAAGCCTACATTAGGTATAGCAGTAAGGATGTCTGTTGATTGTCTGTTGATTGATCTAGTATGCATTTTGGCGACCTACCTTACGCAATGTGTAACTTTGCCGAACCGCCCACTCTACGAGAAGCAAGCTACACCCCTTTCTTGAATGCCCTTTGGGCTATACTCCTCTCCCAGAGCTGGAGAGGGGCTAAAGTCAGATCTATTCCCCTTCTCCCACTGGGGGAGAAGGGGTTAGGGGATGAGGGTGGTTCGGAATGGCAATGTCAAAAGTTGCCAGGTTAATAGCCCCATCCATCAACTTTCAGAGGATTGGCTTTGAGAAGGACAGTGTTGGAGATTTGCTAGAACAAGGTGCGATCGATGTGGCGTTGGGTGTTTTTCCCGATCCACCTCGACCGATCCACCTCGACAAACCCAATGCGAAGCCATCTTTGAAGAACGATTTGTGGGAATCGTCCGTCAAAGACAT
>JAYUYI010000077.1:0-5470 GCA_043752545.1 Thermoleptolyngbya sp. | reverse complement strand
ACTAAGCCAAAGGTGCTGCGAATATTCTCCATCCCCTTGCGGGTTTTTGCTCCCATGTAAGTCACGTCATTGGTCGCATCCTCCGCGCCAAAGGTTTTGCTGACATCGGTGGGCTGAATGGGATTTTTAAGCGCGTTTGCTCCGTGCCGATTAGGGTCGTCCGGGTTCAGCTGCGTGATGTTGGAGGCTAAAAACGTCTGCCCCATCAGAGGGATTGAATCCCCTTTGTTGACGTATTGCTCTACCTGGCTTGCCTGCCCCCCTTGCTTCTTAAATTTGTCAGCGGTGTTCAAATCAACGCCAGCGGCGCTGAAGGTGATGGCTTTATTGAGTAAGTCGGGAAACTCAGCGATCGTGCGCTGGGCCAGTGTCCCTCCCAAGCTTTGCCCCACCACGTCTGGGCGTTGACCCGTCGCCGCTGCCTCCTGCTGGAGTAAGGTCTTGATTTGGTCGCGGTTGCTCTCAAATTGCTCTCGACCGATGCCCGTTGGATTGTAAAGAGTCTGACGATCCCCTAAATCATTGTCGTCAAACTGAGTCGGGGTGTAGACCAGCTTGGACGCTTCCCCCTTGGTCGATCGCAGCAATCGAGCCTCTAAGCCCGTGGTGGAGTTTTGCAACACGTCAACGATTTCGTACCCCGTTGACTTGAGGAAGCTCCTCGCTTCATCGACTAAGGGGTTTTGAACCTTGGGATCGTTGATGTCTTTAGGGTTGACCTGCCCAAGCCGCTTCGCCATCATTTCGTTGATCTGGCTTTCGCTGCTAGCACCTTTTGCCCAATCTTTGCCGTAGTCAAACTTCCCGCCTTTAATCGGCTGACCGACCGGAGTATTAATAATGGGAATCTTGGGCTGATAGCTCCATTCGACGGTGGCTCCTCCCGTCTTCTCGTCCCGACTGTAGGTTTTGTTGACCTTAGAAGAAAACGTTTTTACCAATTCTGTCGCAATGCCGCCGAGCATCCCACCCACAGCGCCTAGCGCTTTGGGAATGCTGGTGATGGTATCGATCAGCCCCTGAAATAGGCTTTGCAGTAATCCAATTCCCGGCTGAAAGGCTTGAGCGATCGCGGAGCCGATCTTCTGGGCGTTAGAAACTAAGCCTTGCCACAGCGATCTTATTGTTGCAGTCGTTCGCTCCCACGCTGCCGCTACGGTGTCTGCGGCGGAGTGATTTAGGAACCCGACTAATTTGGCTCCTACTTTTTCAGCCAGAGTGACCCAAGGCTTGAGGATGCCAGAGATGAAGCTGATAGAGCGCTTCCAGGCATTTTCAATGGTCGTGATCGCGAAAACAATTGGTTTAGCGATCGTTTTGCCGATCTTCTCCCCAATGTTCTCCCCCGCTTTCGAGAACTTACCGAACGATTCCAGCGCCTGGGCGATCGCCGCAGAAAGCTGCTGGAATGGAAACGCCAAAGCGGGTGAGAGAATCTCACTCACTCCCGCGAAAATACTTCCAAAGAAGCCTTTCCCGATGCCATTAACTAGCCCAATCAGAAACGCGAATGGGGCAACCATTGCGCTGAGCGCTCCCCCCAGCAGGCTCACCTCTGGCGTTGCCGCCTCTGCCACCAAATAAAGCCCGGTCAGCGCTGCCACCACAACTCCCATTGGAGACGCGATCGCGGCAGCCGCAACCCCGATCGCTTCAAACTCACTCAGCCACGCCCCTAACGCAGGGATTAATTTAGTCGTGGGATTGAGGAGCGATTTTAACAACGGCAACACGTCTTGAGCCAGCGCTGCTATTCCTGTCTCGAAGAAGCCCGTTAACGGGATCATCGACTTTTCGAGCGAGAGTAGCGCTATTTTGCCGACCGCCGCGCCTTGCTGAATTGAAAATAGGGCGACTCCGAGGGTTCCGGCAGCTGTTGCCATCGTGCCTACCACAAGCAGGGTGGTTGCCAGCGCTTTGGTTAGTCCGGGAAACGCCTCGGAGAGATTTAGCAAGGCGGTCGCGACGTTAGCCATTACGGTCACGATGGGCAGCAGCACTTCATTAGCTGCCAGACCTAAATTAGTCTTGAGGGCGGAGATCGCTTGGGTCGCTCGCTCGGTCTGGAAGTTACTGGTCTTCTGTTGTCGCCCCCATTCATCCCCGACAGAGGTCGCTTTATCGTAGGCATCTGCGGAAAGGTCGATGGCCTGCTTTAAGGTGTCCAGATTGGCGGTTAATCCCTGAATGATTGCCTGGTCGCCCGATTGTCCAATTCCCAGCCCACCCAAGAATTTTCCTGTTTTGATTTCATTACCCTTCTCGCTAACTTCCTGATACGCCTCGATCGTTTTAACGATCGTCCCTAGCTTGTCTGTGTTCAGTTGCTTCTCAAACGTAGAGATATCCATCTTGAGCGCACTGGCAAATTTGCCTGAGTTTGCCGACATCGATCCGCCCAAGCGGTTGACGAATGAGGCTGCCTCTGAAGGAGCAACTTTTAGGCTGTCTAGGGCGGCTGCGAACGCGGCAATTTTATCGGGTTTGAAATTATCCTTGTCTCCAACTGCCCCGATCAACTCCGTCATTATTGGTACAGTTGTACTAGCACTAATAGAAACATTTTCGAGCTGATCCGTAAGGACGTTAACCGAGGAGGCTAAGGCTCGGTTGAATTTGACGAGCTTTGTGGTGTCAGCAACGGTTTTTTGAGTGGCCGGATCGTAGACTGCAATCTGCTTCTTATAGATAGACCCGATCGCGAGGTCTAACTCAGTGGCAGATTTAGTGGTCAGATCCAACGCCACTTTGTTTTGGAGAATCTGATTGATCTCTTGCTTGAGGGACGGTAGATCTTTAAAATTCTTCCCGGCTCCTGCCAGCGTTTCGTATGATCCGGCAACATCTCCGGTGGCGGTGGCAAAATCAGCACTGAAGCTGAGAATCTGATTCTTGACTTCGCCAATTTCGTTGCCTGCCTTACCAATGTCTCCTGCTAGCTTCTGAATACTGCCTAATTGCTGCGCGGCTTCCTTCGCGCCTGCCATTGGGCTAGTGATGGTTTGGAGAACCGAGCGCCCAACATCTTTAACGACCTGCGCGTTGCCCAGTCTGCCTGCCGCCGTCGCCGCTTTGCGCTGTTGAGATGCCATCTCAATTCGAGTTTGAGCGATCGTCTGCTGCCGCTTGAGGGTTGCGGTAAATTCTCGCTCAGCCGTTGAGTTGCCGTTGATTTGCGTCTCTAGCCCCTTCAGCTCTCGGATGTAGTGATTCACCTCTGTTGAGGCCCGCTTGAACTGCTTCGCATCAGCAATGTCGCCAAAATCGATTAGGCGACTTTCTGCCCGCAGTGCCCGGAACTCCGATCGCAGTCCCTTGAACTCGTCAGCAGTCCCCTTTACCACTCGATTCACCTGGGTCGTGCTGCGCTTCGTCTGCACCCCCATTTGGGTAAACTGCTGCCCAATGCTGCTACGGTCTAAGTCTTTTCCTAGGTGAATTACCGATTGGCGAATGGCTTGCAAAAAGTCATGCGTGTCCTTCATGGACGACATGCTGTTGCCCATCATTCGGTATTGAAACTCGGCCGAGAGGCCATAACGGTCGGCATTGTCCAAAGTGTTTAAACCTGAAAAGCGCCTCCCCGGTTAAGGGAGACGCTCTTTGCAAAGGGTACGTCAGTCAAATTCTTAGATAATTCTACTCCGTTTGGTTGCAGGTGGATAAGCGGAATGTCGGAGCACGGAGACATCCAATACTCATATCGACTATATAGAAGGGTTTTGAACGTATTTTCTGACCTCACCGATGTTGAGCCGTTCCAGATCTAAGTTTTCGTGCAATCAGAGGGTTGAATTACACGAAAAACTCTAATCGCGATCGCTGACCTGGGCCCAAACAAAACCCTCTGAAGGGTAGAAACCTCTCAGAGGGTAAGGATGAGCGAAATCGCCTGCCTCAGCGCTGGCGAGACCTGCGTTTCTTTTTTGGCTCATCTAGCCGATATGTCATGCGTTGGAGGCTAGAAATTTCCTCGCGCAACGCTGCCTCAATTAGCTGATATTGAGCCGCCAATTCTTTCTGCTGCTCACGGGGCAAGCTTGAAAAGGAATCGCCCAATTGCATGAGCGCAGTCGTCAGCTTCCCTTTGCGCCGAATGAGTAGCTCACCTGTTGTAAATTTTGTACTCACGTCTGTTAGAGGGTTGTCTCCCCGGATGGTGAATTCTGATCGGCTTGTTGTTTAACTTTTAGAATTTAGGGAACACTCTGGATACTTCAGCCTAAACATTTATGATTCTCTTGCTGCTCGCACTCTTTGCGACCGGATTTGTGATCTTCCTACTCTTGGCGGGTGGGCTAGAGTGGGTATTAGACAAGCTGTTTGACTACGATTAATGGCTCGATCGCGGGTGCCTTGCTCTTTGACTCCACCACTTCGGCCGCTAAAAACTTGAAGCCCTTGGCTAGCCAGGGGGCATAGATGTACGCATTTACTGTTGTCGCCAAGACTACGGTTCGGTTAATATCAATGCCGTAAAGACAGAGCGAATAATTTGAGGCTTCCAACAGCATTCGTCCTGTGCCCATGCAGCAATCGAAAACCGATTTATCTCGGCAATCTCCTTCATGCCCCAGTTGTAGCGCGACCATCAGCTTAACGACGGTGTGTGGCGTGGGGAAAAACCCCAGATGTTTTCCGTGTTGATTGTCCGCTAGTATGTCGCCGAGGTAGTCGTTGGGGTAAGCCAGCAACCAGTGCAGGTCGAAGGTTTGATAAAGTCGCATACTGGCACCCTCGCAGCCGTGTGGCTCTTCCGGAAGCTCGGTCTGATCCTTGAAGCCGAATCCATATAGAATCCATTCCATCAGGTAGTCGAAATATTGCCAGTTGCCCCATCCCGAATAGCTCCCATGATTCGGAATCAAATCGAGGCATTTTTCGAGGTGCTTCCTGGCTCCAGAATTTTGGTTGGTGGCATACTCGCCAGTGGCACTGAAGCTAATTTGGGGAATGGGTCGATCGATGATTTTTTGAGCCAGCGTTGTTTCTATCCAGTAATCCCATCGCCCCCAAGTTTGCGATTCAATCGTGAGCAGGTACGGCAAAAGCCAACCGCGCTCTAAATCTCTGCTCAAACTGGGGTCAATCTTCTTCGGTTTGAGCGTCCACAGGTGCGACCGAAGCGCCACTAACCGATTTTTCGGCCGATGGTTCTTGACTAAGTTTTCTAATTGCTCGGTCGTCAGGGAAGGCGGCTTGTTCTCAAGCCGCCTTCCTAGGCTCAACTCTGCTGTAGAAATAATCTCCTCTTTGCTTTGCGGCAACAGAGGTTGTTCTAAAATGGGGTTCATGTTTTCAACTATTTAAAATGTTTAGAATTCTGAGGGGTTTTTGGAGGACATCTCACTCGTTTCAACGCAGAGTCATAATCAGCAATTTTTTGGTGATCGGGGCTAGCGTCTTCAAACTGATTTGCCAGTTGACCAGAACGGAGCAGACCCTTGCCATTGGGCTTCAGTTGGCGGCG
>JAYUYI010000076.1:0-5475 GCA_043752545.1 Thermoleptolyngbya sp. | reverse complement strand
AGTGCCACATTTTGAGTGAATCGCCCTGCTTGAGTGACAAAACTCCGATCCCCCACTGCTGCGCAGAAGCAAGCTACACCCCTTGCTTGAATGCCCTTTGGGCTATACCCCTCTCCCAGGGCAGGAGAGGGTCTTCGAGCCAATACTTTACCTCTAGCTCCCCTTCTCCACTTGTGGGAGAAGGGGTGGGGGGATGAGGGGTATAGATTTGTCAGTCAACCAGGGCATAGCCTCCAGCATTTCCTATCTAGGCTTTGCGTAGAATTGCATGTCTAGGCAAAGCCCAGAAACGAGATTTATCAGCTGATGAATCAAACGGAGTTTTCCTGCGACGCCCGACGCGTCAAGATCTCTTGTGCACTTTGGATCGGTTCATCGGTACCCGGCAAGCGCTGAATATAGGTTCCATCGGACTGTAGCTCCCATGCTTGGCGGTTATCGGCTAGTAAAATAGCCAGAATATCTTTCAACTCTTGGATTAAAGTCGGGTCTTCTACAGGGGTGACAGCTTCTACGCGACGATCGAGGTTACGCGGCATCCAGTCAGCGCTACCAATGTAAATTTCGTCGGCTCCGTCATTGTGGAAGTGGAAAATGCGCGAGTGTTCCAGGTAGCGACCAATAATGCTAATCACTCGAACTGTCCCACTGACACCCTCTAAGCCGGGGCGCAAACAGCACATACCACGAATAATCAGATCGATTTCAACGCCTGCTTGAGATGCCTCATACAAGGCTGCAATCATGCGAGGGTCAACCAATGAGTTCATTTTGGCAACAATGCGACCGGGTTTGCCAGTTTTGCAATGCTCAATTTCGCGCCGGATTAACGACGTCATGCGATCGCGCATATTCACAGGCGACACCAGCAGCTTGCGGTAGGACTGCTGCCCCGAATAGCCTGTCAGATAATTGAATAAGTCCGTCAAATCGGCTCCTAGCTCATTGCGGCAGCTCAAAAGCCCCAGATCGGTATACAGCTTCGCTGTTTTGGAATTGTAGTTACCCGTACCAATGTGAACATAGCGACGAATTTCGTCATCTTCCTGACGCACCACCAGCACAATTTTAGTGTGGGTCTTTAGCCCCATCATGCCGTAGACCACATGAATCCCCGATTCTTCTAGCTGAAGCGCCCAGTTAATATTGTTTTGCTCATCAAAGCGCGCCTTTAGCTCTACCAACACGGCCACCTGCTTGCCGTTTTCTGCCGCCGTAATCAGTGACTTGACGATGGGAGAATCGCCAGAGGTGCGGTAAAGCGTCATCTTGATCGCCAGCACCTGAGGATCATTTGCCGCTTCCGCAATGAAACGCTCTACCGATCCGGTAAACGATTCGTAGGGGTGATGCAGCAAGATATCGTGATGCTGAATTGCTGAGAAAATGCTGTGATCGATGGAGGAGTGCAGCTGGTGCGGTACCCGTTCGCTGACCGCCCGCAGTGCTTTGGGCGTAGCTGAAGTCCAGGGTTCGTCTTTGAGATCCGGCAGCGGTAGCCCTGTTAGGGCAAATAAATCTTTGAGGTTGAGCAGACCGTCTAGCTCGTACACTTCATACTCTTTCAGCTCCAACTCCTCCATCAGCGTATCTTTTACAGCTTGAGAGGTAGAAGCCTGAATTTCTAGCCGCACCGCCGAGTCAGACAGACGGCGTTTGCGGATCATTTCTTGAATGGCCATCAGCAAGTCTTCGGCAACTTCTTCTTGCAATTCAACTTCGGTATCGCGGGTAATCCGAAACAGGGAATATTCCTGAATGGCCATGCCCGGAAACAGCATTTCTAGGTTGTGGGCGATCGCCTGCTCTAAGGGCACCCCTACCCACACGATAGAGCGATCATTCTGGCGCTGTAGCTCAGGCGGGAAGGCAATAAAACGCGGCAGCAGGCTAGGCACCTTCACGCGGGCAAAATGCTCTTCGCCCGTTTTTTGATCCTTCACCACCACAGCCAGATTGAGGCTGAGGTTCGACATGCGCGGAAACGGATGGCCAGGATCGACCGCCAGCGGCGTCAGTACGGGGAAAATGCGGCGCTCGAAGTAGTCGCGCAGGTAGTTGCGCTGCTCTTGACTGAGGTCGATGTAGTTGAGCAGGTGAACCCCGTGTTCTTCTAAAAGGGGACGCAACACCTGTTCAAAATGGCGATGCTGCTCAATCACCATCGGGCGGAGCCGTTGGCTAATTTCTTTTAGCTGCTGCTGCGGCGTTCTACCATCGGGCGATCGCTTAGCTACCTCTGCCTCCAGCTGATCTTTAACGATCGCCACCCGCACCATAAAAAACTCATCCAGGTTAGAGCTAAAGATCGCTAGAAATTTCAGTCGTTCTAGCAGTGGAGTTCGGGGATCGGTGGCTTCATGCAGCACTCGACGGTTGAACTCCAGCCAGCTCAGCTCCCGATTGAAATAATATTTCGGGTCTTTTAGATCGATTGCTGAGCCGGCGGCTTTAACCTTAGTCATAGGAAAGATGAGGTGTTGATGTGAGCAGCATATCTAGACGGGAATGAGCAAATTTTCCCAGAACAGGTCTCGAATGAGATGTATTAGGGACGACATCAGGGGGAGGCGTTGGCTCCCCTTGAACCACCATTGCATCTGGGCAGGTGAAGCGGCCATAGCGAGGTATCCACAATCGCACATTGCTAGAATAGAGCCGACATCTGTGTTGCCGTAACACTGGCTTCAGCAAAGCTACTAAGTTAGTGACCAGCTCATTATGATTGAATGAACCTCCAGTCATTGGAATAATTTTCCCCTGGCAATAGTCATTGCGGAATTCTGCTGTTTCCTCCAGTGCCAGATATTCACCCGGGGTATAAGTCCGGGGTCGAGTCTGCATGATCTACTCCAGAGCTTTGGTATCAGTTTGATCTATTCCGGTGGCTCTACTGCTTCATATCGTAGCCAAACAAATTGGGGTTTACCTCGCCGAGGTTCAGGTCAGCTAAACCATACTCTGCCCAACGCCGATCGACCATGGCGGCGGTGTCGGGATCGGGCGACAGTTGTTCTGCCCAAGGGCGATCGCTCTCTGGATAGACCTTAGTGGTGGCATCGATCCCCATCTTGCTGCCCAGCCCTGGCTTTTCGGTGGCAAAGTCGAGCGAGTCGAACGGGTTATTGGGCAAAATGAACACATCCCGCACCGGATCAACCTTGGAGGTAATCGACCACACCACCTGACGCGGATCGCGGATGTTGATGTCTTTATCAACCACAATCACAAATTTGGTATAGCTAAACTGCGGCAGTGCGCTCCAAAACGCCAGCGCTGCCCGCCGCGCCTGCCCCGGAAATGCCTTGTCAATCGACAGTACGGCCACCTTGTAGCTCAACCCTTCCATCGGTAGGAAGAAGTCAATGATTTCGGGCACCTGCTGCCGCAAAATTGGCGTATAAATCCGGTTGAGCGCCAGCGCCATCATCGCGTCTTCCTTCGGCGGGCGACCGCTAAAGGTAGTCATGTAAATTGGATCTTTGCGGTGGGTCATGCACTGGAACCGAATCAGTGGCCCTTTGGGATTGGAGGGGCCGTAGTAGCCCATGTGGTCTCCGGCTGGCCCGTCTACTCCCACGTCACCCGGCGTAATTGTCCCTTCCAGCACAATCTCGGCATCGGCGGGCACGTCTAGGTCTACCGTTTTGCACTTGGCTAGATGAATCCCTTCCCCCGCATACAGCCCCGCAAACAGCCACTCCGATAGGTCAATTGGCAACGGGGTGGCAGCAGCCATAATCAGCAATGGATCGACGCCAATCGCGATCGCCACCTCTAGGCTTTGTCCCCGTTCTGCCGCTTTGCGCAAATGGCGCGTGGGTCCCCGCACCGACAGCCACTGCACCGTCATCGTGTTTTTCGACTGCAACTGCAACCGATACACACCCACATTCACCGCCTTACTCTCTGGATCTTTAGTAATCATTAGTCCCAGCGTAATTACCTTATCGGCATCGCCGGGATACACCCGCAGCAGCGGCAGCTGAGTTAAATCGACCTGATCACCCTTGAGCACCACCTGCTGACACGGCGGCAAGAAATCGCGGCTGGGCTTGGCGCGTGCCACATCTAGCAGCACCTTGCCCAACTCCACCGCCTGAGCAAACTTTTTGGGCGGACGCAATTGGTAGATTAGCGCCAGCTTTTTCCCCAGGGCTTCTAGCTCCTGCGGCTGCTCCATATTCATCGACCAGCAGACTCGCTCCACCGTCCCCATCACATTCACCGCCACCGGATGGGGCGAGCCCTTCACCTGCTCAAACAGCAGCGCGGGGCCACCACTCTGCAACATCCGGTTGGCAATTTCCGCAATTTCCAAATTTGGATCTACCAGCGCGCTAATCCGCCGCAGTTGCCCCCGCTGCTCAAGCTGTTTTAGAAATCCTCGCAGGTCTCTCGCCATTGTTGAAGAAGTGTAAAGCGTTCCTTCTCATTATGCGGGAGATGGGGATGGGTGTGATGGCGGAGGCATTGAGTCATGCCACACCCTGATTGACTGACAAAACTCCGATCCCCCTCACCCCAACCCCTCTCCCAGAGCGGGAGAGGGGCTTCGAGCCAAGACTTTACCTCTAGCACCCCTTCTCCCACAAGGGGAGAAGGGGTGGGGGGATGAGGGGTAAAAGATTTGTCAGTCAACCAGGTTTAACCCTTAAACCTGATTGGCTCAGCCCAGCCGTCGAATTAAATACTGATCGTTGGCCGAAATTTGATACTGCATGAAATGATATTACAAAAGGATATCATTCTTGTCAACACAGTTTATTCATTTTTTCTCTGAGACTTTTGTAAATACTCCATTACAAGCCGTTGCAGCGTATAGCCGGGGGTATTCGCCTCAATCAATCCTCGTCGCATCAGCGATCGCAGCACCTGCATTAGTTCCTCTTCAGACATCTGTGGCTTTAGCGCCGTTTGGAGTGCCGCGATCGAAACCGGGTCGCCTGCGGTTTGGAGACAGTCAACCACTAGCTGTTCCTTTTGTGATACTCGCGCCAGCTGTTGGTCTAACCGAGGCCAAAGGGTTTCAGGAATAATGGCACCGCCAACCTGCTCTAGAAACCGAACTGTATTGCCCTGGAACATGTCTCGGACATCTGTGGCGATCGCACTCAACACCAATGGGTGTCCCCAATAGCGGCGGATCAGGTCTCGCCACTCGCGATCGGATCCGCTGCAGCCTCTAGCAGTAAATAGTTCTCTGGCTTCAGCGGCTCCTAGCCCCGGCAAACTTGTGTAGTAAGCCGCTTGGGGATTGTCGCCCATCTCACTGATGGCCTTAGGGTTTTCCCACCCGATCACAATCAAGCAGCTTTCATGAGATGTCATTCCCACTTGGCGCAGCAGTTCGCCGTAGTCTTCGTAGCCCTCTCGGTAGGAGCTATCATGCACTCCATCGCGCAGCACGGCGTCGAGTCCATCTAGAATTACGAGACAGCGATGGTTTGCCATATAGTGCATGAACTGGCTGAG